>JAOXRV010000562.1 GCA_025800435.1 Cellvibrionaceae bacterium
AGGTCGATATTGATATCGACACCGGTGTGGCCGGCAAAGGCCATCTCCGCCACCGTGGCCCACAGACCGCCGTCGCCCTTATCGTGATAGGCCAGTAACTTGCCATCGGTATTGGCCTGCTGAATGACATCGAAGAAGGCCTGCAGCTGGCCGGCGTCATCGACATCGGCGGGGGTATCGCCCATTTGCTGGTACACCTGGGCCAGAATACTGCCGCCCATACGGTTTTTACCATTGCCCAGGTCGATATACACCAGATCGGTACTGCCTTTATCGCTGCGCAATTGTGGGGTAAGCGTGCGGCGCACATCGGTCACCGGCGCAAAGGCAGAAATCACCACAGACAGCGGCGCGGTCACCGCTTTATCTTCGCCCTGCTGTTGCCAAGCGGTGCGCATAGACATCGAGTCTTTGCCCACCGGAATGGTCAGGCCCAGTTCGGGGCAGATTTCCATGCCCACGGTTTCAACCGTGCGGTAAAGCTTTTCATCCTCGCCCGGATGGCCGGCGGCACACATCCAGTTGGCGGAAAGTTTAATATCGCGCAGCTGGGCAATCGCACTGGCGGCAATATTGGTAATGGCCTCGCCCACCGCCAACCGGCCAGAGGCCGGGGCATCGAGCAGCGCCACCGGGGTGCGCTCGCCCATCGACATGGCCTCACCGGCGTAGTTGCCACTAAAGGTATCGTAGGCGGCGGTGGTGACTGCGCAGTCGGCCACCGGCACCTGCCAGGGGCCAACAAATTGGTCGCGCACGACCTGGCCGGTTACCGTGCGATCGCCAATGGTAATCAAAAAGCTTTTACTGGCCACACTGGGGTGTTGCAGCACTCGGCGAATCGCTTCGTCCAAGTCGATACCACTGCTATCAAAGGCCTCGCTGTGATACTCGCGCTTGGACGCCTCGCGGTGCATTTTGGGGGGCTTGCCGAACAGCACCGACATGGGCAGATCAACCGGCTTAGCATCGAAGTGGGTATCGTTAACAATCAGGGTATCGTCATCAGTGGCGGTGCCCACTACCGCGTAAGGCGCCCGCTCGCGCTGGCAAATAGCCTCAAAACGCGCCAGGTCTTCGGGCTTTACCGCCAGCACATAGCGCTCTTGAGACTCGTTACACCAGATTTCCAGCGGGCTCATGCCCGGCTCGTCATTGGGCACATTGCGCAGCTCGAAATGAGCGCCACAGCCGCCGTCCTGGGCCAGCTCGGGGAAGGCATTGGAAAGCCCGCCGGCGCCCACATCGTGAATAAAGGCGATAGGGTTTTCGCCGCCCAGCTGCCAGCAGGCGTCGATGACTTCCTGGCAGCGGCGCTCAATTTCGGGGTTTTGGCGCTGTACCGAGGCAAAGTCTAAATCTTCACTGGAGCTGCCCGAGGTCATGGACGATGCCGCACCGCCACCGAGGCCGATCAACATGGCCGGGCCGCCCAGTACAATCAGCTTGGTGCCGGGGTCAAATTCGTGTTGGTCAATATGCTCAGCCTTAATATTGCCGTAGCCACCGGCCAGCATAATCGGCTTGTGGTAGCCCCGGCGCTCGCCATCGAAGTTCATTTCAAAGCTGCGGAAGTAGCCGCAGATGTTGGGGCGGCCAAATTCATTGTTAAAGGCGGCGCCGCCAATGGGGCCTTCGAGCATAATATCCAAGGCTGAAACAATGCGATTGGGCTTGCCGTAGTCCTGCTCCCAGGGCTGGGGCAGCTCGGGAATTTGCAGGTTGGAGACGGTAAAACCGGTCAGCCCGACCTTGGGCTTGGAGCCGCGGCCGACCGCACCTTCGTCGCGGATCTCACCGCCCGAGCCGGTGCCGGCGCCGGGGTATGGGGCGATCGCCGTTGGGTGGTTGTGGGTTTCCACCTTCATCAGGATATGGATGGGCTCTTGGCTAAACTGGTAGCTGCGGCTGTCGGGCTCTGGGTAGAAGCGCCCCGCTTCACTGCCAGTAATCACCGAGGCATTATCGGCGTAGGCGGACAGTACATTGTCGCCGCCTTGCTCATAGGTGTTCTTAATCATCTTGAACAGGGACAGATCCCGTTGTTTGCCATCCAGGGTCCAGCTGGCATTAAAGATCTTGTGGCGGCAGTGTTCAGAGTTGGCCTGGGCGAACATCATCAGCTCCACATCCACCGGGTTGCGGCCCAGGGTTTGGAAGCTGTCTACTAAATAGTCAATTTCATCGTCGGCCAGGGCCAGACCCAGCTCGCTGTTGGCCAGCACTAGGGCCGGTCGGCCACCGCCCAAGATATCCACCTCGGTGGAAGCTTTGGGGGTCTCGTGGCGGAACAGAGACGCGGCCTGCTCCAACTCGGCAAATACGGCCTCAACCATGCGGTCGTGCAACGCCGCGGCAATGGCATCACTGCGCTTAGCGCCGCTGACATAATAGGCAATACCGCGCTCTACCCGCGTCACCTGGGCCAGGCCGGCATTGTGCACAATATCGCTGGCCTTAGAAGACCAGGGTGAAATTGTGCCCGGGCGCGGCACCACCACATAGCATTCGCCGCTGGGGTCTTGCGCTGCCTCGCTGGGCCCGTAGTGCATCAATGCCTCAAGCACAGTCTGCTCGGCCTCGTTAAGTTCGCCCGTGAGCTCGGCAAAGTGCATATACTCGGCGTAGACGGCGTTTACCGCTGGATCGATAGCCTGTAGCTGCTGCAGAAGTTTAAGGGTGCGAAAAGAAGACAGTGCCGGGGCGCCACGGAGGGTCAGCATGGTAGTAAAGTGCCTCGTAAAACAGGGGGTTAGCTGGGTTTATTAAACTACCCAAAAAAGGCGCATATTGTACTCTTCGCGCTTGTGGGGGTCTAGGGCACTGAGCCACAGTATCGGCCGTACCGGCCTATGTCCTACGCTAGTCAGCCCCTTTGACCGCTCGCCAATCGATAAAGAATCTTTACTGGCCCACCAACTGAACCACCGCTAAACTAGGGTATCTCTGAATAACTCGATGATGCTCAGCGGGACCCTAAAGCGTACAGCTGCAAGGCGCGCCGCGCAGTGAATGCCGGCCGCCTTTACAAGCGGCGCAACGCAGCAGATGTGCGCTTTAGGGCCCGCCCTTCGGGGCCTTGAGGCAAAAGCACTAGCCGCGTTGCTCACTCTCGACGTGCGCCCAGCATGCCTTCGAGCGAGCGCCTTGCTAGTGCATTTGCCTCAAGGCCTGAGCGTCACCGAGTTATTCAGAGGTGCCCTAGAATCTGCTGCCGAGCTATTGCTGAAACCGCTGTTCAGTAAGCAGGCAACACTGTCTGCGCGGCCTTGATTTCTAGGTGCTTGGCACCATTTATTGCTTAATCATGGCCTGTGGCGCTGTTAGCGTCTGCAATCGCAGCCAGAGATTCTTTGCCGCAAACTGTTTTGAGTTTGTATTTGAGTTTGCACAGTTGTTAGACACGGGGACTGCTATGGCCTTACAGTTTCAGCCGATCGCACGCCACGCCCTGCGGGTTTGTCTGCTCGCCTGTGTCTGTGCCGGCCTGTTTGCCAGCCATTACCCCTCGCAATTGGAGCGGGTCTTGGCCCGTGGTGAACTGACCGTGGCTGTGCGCGGCTCTGCCGGTGAAGCCCAAAGCGGCCGTGAAGATGCCTTTGATATTCAACTGCTAGAGGGCTTTGCCGAGCAACTCGGGGTTAGACTCAAATTGCAACATCACTCGGACTTAAGCCAGCTGCAACAATCCGTCGCTCTGCAACAGGCCGACCTGGGCGCAAATAATGCAAACTACGGCCAGTTATTCCCGGTTCGCTACGGCGCACCGTATCTGTACATTAAACAACTGCTGATATACAAAAAAGGCAGCCCCGCCCCTAAAACCCCGGCCGATTTAATCGGCAAAACCCTACAGGTCGAATACGGCAGTCACCATGCCGCCTCGCTGGCCGAGCTGCTACCCCAATATCCGGATCTACGCTGGCAAGAGGTGGCAAGTACCGACAACCTTAACCTTATCAAAGCGGTACAAGATGAGCGTATCGATTACGCAGTGGTTAATTCCAATATGCTCGACATCAGCCGCAGCTTGTTTCCCGAGGTACGGGTGGGCTTTGCCCTATCCGCCTCCCAAGAGGTGGCCTGGTCGTTTAGCCAAATTAAAGATAACAGCCTGTATCACCAGGCACGAGACTTTATTCACCAGGCCCACGCCAGCGGCCAGCTGGAGCAGCTGAGCGCCCAGCACTACGGCCACATTAAAAAAATGGACTACAACGACGCGGTGGTATTCTATCGCCGTCTACAGACCCGCCTGCCCCAGTGGCGCCAGCTTATGCAAGACTCGGCCAAGGCCAATAACCTGGATTGGAATTTACTGGCAGCAGTGAGCTACCAGGAATCGCACTGGAAAGAAGACGCCCGCTCCTACACCGGCGTAAAGGGGCTGATGATGCTCACCAAGGCTACCGCAAAATACCTGGGGGTTGCCGACCGAACCGACCCGGCACAAAGCATCGAGGGCGGCGCCCGCTATATTAAAAACTTATACCAGCGCCTGCCCCCGGGAATTCAAGGCCAAGACCGAACCTGGTTTACCCTGGCCGCCTATAATGTTGGTTTTGGCCACTTAGAGGATGCGCGTATATTAACCCAGCGCCAAGGGGGCGACCCAAACCGCTGGCAAGAAGTAAAAAAACGCTTGCCGCTGCTGGCTCAGGAAGAGTTTTATAGCACACTCCGGCACGGTTATGCCCGTGGCCGCGAGCCGGTAAAATACGTGCAAAATATTCGCCGCTATTACGACATTCTGGCGTGGCAGGATGATATTGAAAAAAGCGCCAGTGCCGCCTACCCGCAAGATGGCGCCATAACTCAGGTTAAGCTAAAGCCCGACGACCGAGACTTGACCATGTCACTGCTGTAACTGCCTTATTTCTGTCTAATAACGATGCTATGCTGATGCCCAAAACATCAAAACAGGCTCAGTCATGCTGCGACATCACCTCTTTGCGCTATTTTTTCTATCGGCTATTTGCCTTTCTGGCTGCGGCAACAACAGCGAGCCCGATTTAATTGCCTTTAATGGCAATGTACTGACCATGGCCGGCCAGAACCCCGGCGAAACAACAATCGTCAGCGCGTTTGCCATTAAAAATGGAAACTTCAGCGCAGTTGGCAGTGATGCACAAATCAAAGCACTGGCCGGCAACAAGACGGAAAGGCTGGATTTACAAGGCCGCACTGTCGTCCCGGGTTTTAACGACGCCCATATGCACCCATTGGCGATGCCCAGTCAGGCCATCGACCTCAGCGAAATAGACAGCATGGCTCAGTTGCAAAATAGATTGAGCCAGGCACTAAACAGCCAGCACCCCCGTCCTTACGGCTGGTTGATTGGTATGAGTTATGACGACACCCGTCTTGGCCGCCACCCCAACCGCGAAGACCTGGATAAAATCTCCACCCAGGTACCGATCCTGCTGCTCCATGCCAGCATGCACCTTTGTGCGGTAAACAGCGTTGCCCTTAACAACGCTGGTGTTAACCACGACACCCAAGACCCACCAGGCGGTAAGTTATTTCGAGATAAAAGCGGCCAATTGAGCGGCTTAATCAGCGAGCGGCCAGCGCTTGAGCTGCTCTTTAACGAACAACAGCCACAGCCCTTTCCGCACGATTTAGCATCGGTGCTCGACGGCTTAGAGGCCTTTTACCCACTGGCACACAGCCTCGGCATTACCAGTTATGGTGATGCCCTAGTACCCCCTGAATTGGCCCTGGGCTATTTGCTCTCTGACCCCCAAAGTGCCGGAATGCGGGTAAACCTAATGTTCGATGGTGAAAAGATGCCGGCCATTCAGTATTTTGTGGAGCTTAACAGCCTGCTGGAAAGTCTCGGTCTCAATTGGTTTAGCAGCCCTTGGCTGCGGGCGAAAACCGTTAAGCTTTTCCACGGCATGTCACTATCCGGGCGCACGGCAAGACAGTTTAAACACTATCACGGCCGCCCCAACTACTTTGGCGAGGAGCCCCAGCGCGGGCAAGCGGAGTTGAACGCGCTGATCGAAGAGGTACACCAGCTGGGCATGCAAGCTGCGGTACACAGCAACGGCGATTATGAGATTGATATGGTGTTAAAAGCGATTGCCGCCGCCAATGCCAGCGCACCGCGCGAACATCGTCACCGGATTGAGCACGGCTCGATTGTTAATGAAAATATTTTGCAGCGTATGGCCGAGCAAGATGTGGTGTACGCCCCGCACAGTTACATCTATGAAAAAGGCCCGATGATAGAGCCCTATGGCGCGCTGCTGTGGCCGCGTATGTTTGCCAATAAAAGTGCTTTTGACTATGGCATTGTTAATGCCGCCAACTCCGATTACCCAGTCTCTGCGCTGCCCCCTTTGCTGCGCATTCAAAGCCTGCTTAGCCGCCGCAGCCGCGCGGGCAAAGTATACGGCCCCGAGCAGCGTTTGAGTATTGAACAGGCGCTGTGGGCCTATACTATGGGCGGTGCCTATGCGACTTTTGAAGAGCGGTACAAGGGTTCAATTGAAACCGGCAAATACGCGGATTTCGTGGTGCTGGCAGAACACCCAGGCAAGGTTGAAGAAGATAAAATTAAAGATATTAAAATACTGGCGACTTATGTCGACGGCATTAAACGATACCAGGCCAGCGCTGAATAAGCTCGGGCCGGCGCTTGAGTCATGGGGCCAACAGCATCAGGTGTCTGCCCAGCGGCGCAATAAGTTCGCGTGGCTTTTGCTAACCCAATCAAAACTTGCGGTCTTACCCTGCTCGCGCATAATCTGTTTACGCGCCAAATCCAACTCATATAAAATTTCACGATCGGCGGCGCTGCGCACGTAGCTCTCTATCCAGGTCAGGGCAACCCGGCGCACTCCGGCACTAACCGGTTTAACTTCATGTAAGGTGGTACTCGGGTAGACAACCGCATCCCCTGCCGCAAGTTTAAACTCAATACTCTGGCCATGGTGTTGAATATGCAACTCACCACCTTGATACTCAGCTGGATCGCTTAAAAATAGGGTACAGGAAAGATCGCTGCGGGCAATCGCTTGTGCCCCCATCAAGGCATCGTCGGTGTGCATACCATAGTGGCCGCCATCGCAGCTTTCGCTAACCATAAATGGCTGTATATACTTGGGGTAGCTGGCGGCGGTAAATTCGGGCTGTTGGCTGAGCGCAAGGGTCAGGCTGTTATCCAGCTCGTCTTGCTGTTGCTCACTGCCCTGCCACTGGCGGTTTTGCTTAACTTGCTTGGCGTGCCAACCTGCGGTGGCCTGCCCGTCGCTAAACACACCACCATCAATCAGGCCGTTAATCGCCTGCAGTTGAGCCTGATTTAACAGGCCAGGTAGTTTGATAATCATATTGCCATACCAAAACAGCGCCCAAAAAGGCAAGCGCACTGGCATTGCAGTGCGCTTGCCAAGGCGCTAACAATTAGAAGCTATAACGCACACTCAAGTTTAGCGAACGCGGCTCATTGGGCTGCACGGTAACCCAGTTTGCGCCGGCCTCGGCGCGGTTTTTATCGAAGGCATTACGCACCACCAAGGATGCATCCACCGTGCCGTCATCGTAATACAAGCCCAGATCAGCTTCCAGGTATTGCTCTAAGGTGTACTGACCATCGTAGCGATCAGATTCAAAGCGCAAACCAGCGCCGAGACGAAACTTATCCAGCTCTCCGGCAAACTGATAGCTATTCCACAGCGCCATACTGTGCTTGGGCGTATTCGAGGCCTGGCGACCTTGATCATCGCCAATAGTATCGTAGGCGCGGGTAAAGGCGTAGCTGATGGTGCTGGTCCACTGTTTGCCGATGGCTAAACTGGCATCCCACTCCAAACCTTCAGAGCGGAAACTGGCGCCCTCTAGCTGACGTAAAAACCACACCCCATCGACACGCTCAAACTTGGTGCTGTTGGAGCGCTCCAGGCGAAACAGTGTCAGCCCGGTACTGAGTGCATCATCAAACAACTCTGCCTTGATACCGATCTCGTAGTTATCGCCTTCAACTGGCTGGTAGCTGGTTTTGCCTTGACCATACTGCGTAATCCAACGGGCACTGACCGGGTCGTACGAGCGGCTGTAGGTGGCGAACAAATTGATCTCATCGTTGAGCGCATAAATCACCCCGAGATCCCATATCGTATCGCTGAACTCACCGCTATAGGCGTTGCCACGGCGAGTTTCCTGCTGCTCTTGCTTGACATACGCCAGACCTGCGGCGACGGTAAAATCACCCAGGCTGATTCGGTCTTTTAAGTAGATATTGGTGTCTTTTTCATTGCGTGGCGACAAATCAACAGCCATCAAGTCGGCCGGAATCGGACCGACAATTTGCTGGCTCGGGTTAATCGCAGAAATGGTATTTTTGCCCACCGCATCTGCATTACCTTGGAATTTACGCGCAAAGCCAACATCCATATCGCGGTAGTTAAGCCCGAACAGCAAGTGGTGATCCATGCCGGCGAGGGAAAACTTACCTTGCAGCGAGCC
>JAOXRV010000564.1 GCA_025800435.1 Cellvibrionaceae bacterium
CAACGCCGAGTGGGTTAAGCGTTTGGGCGATGGCACCGAAGAGAGCCACCAACGTATGGTGGCGGCCCTTAACGAGACCTCGCGTTTTATCAACGAAATGTTCGAGATGGACGAGGTCGACCAAATGATGGTAGATGCCGGTATCGGTGTCGACTTGAATATGGTTAAAGCCAAATGGGAAGAGACCGTGGATGCGGTACTGACCGAGGCCACCCTCAGTCGGCCCACCCCCGAGTACGACCGTCGCGGCGGCCGTCAGGGCGTGCACACCGAACAGCTCGGCTTTATTTTGGCAGAGATGCAATATGTGCAACGTTGCCACCCAGGTTTAAGCTGGTAACGGATTGAACCGAGAGGGTCGAGAGAATCAAGAGGATCGAGTCGATGGAATACAATCCCGTTGGTGAGTTTATTGGTAACAACCTAATCGGCAGCGATAAGGTGCAGGCATTAAGCCTGGAAGACGCCAAAGCAATCCCCCTGGCGGAGATTCACGCCGCCTTGGACGGCGTCGTCGATCCAGAGATTCCGGTACTCTCGGTAAAAGAGCTAGGTGTGCTTCGGGATCTGGCCTGGGAAGGGGATGAAATGGTCGTCACCATTACCCCCACCTATTCGGGCTGCCCGGCGATGAGCAATTTTGAGGATGATATCAAGCTGTGCGTTGAGCAGCTGGGGATTCCCAATGTGCGCATCGCCACCCGTTTATCACCGGCCTGGAGCAGCGACTGGCTAACGCCCGAGGCCAAAGCAAAGCTATTGGATTACGGCATCGCACCGCCGCTGGAGGCCACCACCAGCAAGAAGGTTTTGCTCGGTGAATCGCCCGAGGTGATTTGCCCCAATTGCCGCTCCAAAAATACCAGCGAGGTATCGCGCCACGGCTCCACCGCCTGTAAGGCCCTATACCAGTGTGACGATTGCCAGGAGCCGTTTGATTATTTTAAGTGTATTTAAGCGCTTATGACAGCAGAATAACAACAAAGGAGCGGCCCACTGGGTATCGTTCCCTTTCTATTTCTAACGAGTGATTATTATGACTGACCATCACTTCCACCCGCTTAAGGTAGCGAAGATTGAACAGGAAACCAGCGATTCGGTTTCCATCGTACTGGATGTGCCAGCGGCCCAAAAAGACCTGTACCTGAACTATACCCAGGGCCAACATCTGGTGATGAAGGCCAATATCAAGGGCGAAGAAGTGCGCCGCAATTACTCCCTGTGCAGTGGGGTACAAGACCGTGAACTGCGGGTGGGTATTAAAAAAATCGACGGCGGCCTGTTTTCCAGCTTCGCCAACGATGAGCTAAAAGAAGGCGATACCCTTGATGTGATGCCCCCCGAGGGCAGCTTTAATACCGCGCTGAACCCGGCCAACCAAAAGCACTACTTGGGCTTTGCCGCCGGCTCCGGTATTACCCCCATTTTGTCGATCTTAAAAACCACCTTGGCGAGCGAGCCAAACAGTGTGTTTACCCTGGTGTACGGCAACAAAACCGTTAGCGATATAATGTTTCGCGAAACCATCCTGGGCTTAAAAAACCAATACCCCGAGCGTTTTGTGTTTATAAGCGTGCTCAGCCGCGAAGAACAAGAAGCCGAGATTCTCAACGGCCGTATCGATGCGGATAAGGTTAATGCCCTGGCCGATAAAGTGCTGGATATCAACAGCGTAAACGAAGCGTTTATCTGCGGCCCCCAGCAAATGACCGAGGCCATTCGAGATACTCTGCAAGCCCGCGGTATGGATAAAACCAATATTCACTTTGAACTGTTCGGCGTGGCACCTACCGCTGCTGTTGTGGCTACCAGCGCCAGCGATGGCGAAGATGGCCCGATGCGCAATGTGGCGGTGGTGGTCGACGGTATGCAAACCAGTTTTGAGCTGGCCACCGGCGGCGTCAATGTACTGGATGCGGCGCTGGAGGCCGGCGCCGATGTGCCTTTTGCCTGTAAGGGCGGGGTCTGCTGTACTTGTCGGGCCAAGGTACTGGAAGGTGAGGTTAGCATGGATGTCAACTACGCCCTGGAAGACTGGGAGGTAGAAGAAGGCTTTGTACTCACCTGTCAGTGCCACCCGCTGACCGATAAAGTTGTTATCGATTTCGACGAAAAATAATTCCTCCGTACCGCCACCCAAGCCTTTTGGGTGGTGGAGCAGCTTTCTTCTGACAGGCCGCGGCATTATATAGCCGTGCCAACCGGCACTTTAAAGTGTCAGTTTCTGATAAAAACTTCCGAAGATACCTCAGCCTTTAATGGTTGTTTCTAGCACTTTAAAACCAATTTTAAAGTGCTAGGCCTGAGGCTGTAGCTTTGCAAACTTCCCTAACATTAGAATGATCCACCGAGGTCTAGCGGTGTTGATCATCATAGTTGGCTACCCGAAGGGTAGCGCTTATTGCGAAGCTAAAACTTTGCTCGTATCAGCGGCAGTGCCGCCCCGCTAGAATAATTTATTGGGCCGCTAAGCACAGCGGTCCCAATCGATCTAGGGAGCTAGCCATGGCTATAACATTGAATGTCTGCGCAAAAGATGAGAGTGGCACGCGTGTCAGCCTCGATAATAACAGCGTATGTGAATCCACCTGTTTTCAACTTTCCGGCACTGCTGAGCCGGGTAAAACCGTTAAGCTATACGACAATGGCGAATACATTGGCCTGAGCCAGGCTGATGCCGATGGCAACTGGCAGTACGAGGCCAAGGGCCTGAAATGCGGCAGCCACGAATTTGTGGCGCAAACTTATACCGCCGGGGTCGGCCCCGGGCAAAGCAGTGAATCTTTTAGTGTTGTGATCAGCCCCAGTGAAAATGACCCGGCCGAAGTTCAAGTTCAATTGCCCGATGGCACCACCATATTCGATGGCGGCGTCCGTGATACCGCGCAGCCCCGCATCAGCGGTTACGGCCAGCCCGGGGCCACGGTAAAAATCAGCGCCGATGGCGAAACCTATGGCCCGGTCGAGATTGATGGCGACGGTCAATGGGCTGTTGATATTACCAAACCACTGCCCCAGGGCGAAGTTGTCTTGGCTGCCCAGGCTGAGTCAGCCAGCGGCCAGCGCGCCTATTTTGGTTTAAAGCTCGATATCAACACCGTCGCGCTTGAAGCCGAGGCAGCCAGTGCTAGAAGTGTTGATGCGCCGACCATTGACTCGGTGGAAGACAATGTTGGTACGCGCCAGGGGCAACTGCTCGACAACGCCCATACCGATGATGATATTCCCCTTCTGCGCGGCAGTGCCGATGCCTTTGCCCAAGTCGAGGTGTACGACAATGGTACACTGATCGGCGATGTGTTTGCCGATGCCAGCGGCAACTGGCGCTGGAGCCCAAGCACCGCATTGCCCGAGGGCAGTCATCGTTTTAGCGCGGTGGCGATTGATCTCGACGGCAATCGCAGTGACGAGAGCCAGAGCTTTACCATAATTCTTGACCGCACTGCCGAGCAGGTGACGGATTTTCGCGCAGTGGATGATGTGGGGGCTGTCACCGGTATTATAGGCCAGGGTCAAATCACTGATGACCCGCGCCCCAGTATTCGCGGTGGCGGCGTGCCCGGTGCCAGCGTAGAAATCTTTGATAACGGTGTCAGTATTGGCACGGTGACCGTTGATGCCAATGGCGAGTGGGAGCTGAGCACGGACATGGCCGATGGCGAGCACCGCCTGGTGGCCTACCACACCGACCAAGCCGCCAATACCGGGCCCGCCTCTGAAGAGCTTCGCTTTACCGTGTTAACAAGCCCGCCCGAATCGGTTGAGAGCGTGGCTATTTTGGACGGTGGCGATGAGCATTTATCCACGGCTGAGCTGAGCCAGAATGTCGGGGTGCAAATTAAATTAAAAGACAATATTGATGTGGGCGATATTGTTGAGGTTGATGTCAATGGCGATGGTGTTGCCGATGGCAGCCATGTGGTCGGCCAGGCCGATATCGGCGGCTTTATCCAGGTGGATATCGCCGGCAGTGAATACGCAATTGGCGATGATAAATCGGTGACCGCCACTGCCGTGGTGGTCGACAGCGATGGCCTGCGCAGCGATGGCGTCAGCGACAGCAGCACTACCGGCTTGTTTGGGGTGGCTGCGATTAGTGGCTATACCCAAAACAATGCCCTGTACTACCAGCATATCAATTACTATCGCAGTGGCGACTACCACCTAATTATATCAGAGCGTTTTGACGCGGGGGCGGTAGTGCTCAATGTCAGCCAGCTGGTCAATAATGGTAGCGAACAATTAGTGCTGCGCCTGGGTGGGCTCAGCGATGACTGGCGCATTCAAGACAGCAGCGGTAAGGTGGCCCAGGTGGTTAATGGGGTGGCGGATATAAGCGGCTTTAATTTAAATGCAGCGCTCAATCTGTACACTGACAATAATACCTATTACACCACCACCCCGGTTGCGCCCGGCGATCACACCAGCACCTACCAAAGCTGGTATGGTAATCAGCGCGATTTTACCCTCACGCTTGAGGCCCAAACCCGTGACCCCATTAGTGGCGAGCTTTCGGATATAAAAACCGCCAGTTTTGGCTTTCAGTATTCCCAAGAGGTCTATCAGGGTTTCTCGCCACTGGTGCTCGATTTGGATGGTGATGGGGTTGAAACCATTAGCCTCGCCGAGGGGGTATCATTTGATTTAGACGCCGATGGCAGCAGCGATATTACCGGCTGGGCGGCCCCGGACGACGGCCTATTGGTGCGCGACCTCAACGGTGATGGCATTATCAACGACGGCTCTGAATTATTTGGTGAATCTACCCTCGATGCTAATGGCCAGCGGGCCGACAATGGTTTTATGGCCCTGTCTTATATGGACAGCAATGGCGACGGCCTGATTGACAGTGCCGATACAGATTTTGGGCAGCTGCAAATTTGGCGCGACCTCAATAGCGATGGCAACACCCAAACGGGTGAGCTGTTCAGCTTGTCCCAGGTCGGTGTGGCTTCAATTAATTTGGCTGCCGAGGCGGTGGATGAAATAAACAATCAAAACTTTATTGGCCTGCGCTCCAGCTGGACCGATGATGAGGGAGCTGAGCATCGGCTCGACGATGTTTGGTTTAGCTACGAGCCTGGGCAGGACGAGAGTATCGATCAGGATGAGGACTGTGACCAGGGCTTCGAACTGGATACGGTCGGCTCAGATACTTGGGATTGGCACGGCGACCCAGATTTTAACCGCCCCGATGATGAAGTGCTGAAGCTGGACGATTTGTTTGAAAGCGCCGAGGGTATCATGGCCTGGACCAACGAGAGCCTGCCCGAGCACTGCCGCGCAGAAACAGCTTACGACAATATGTCGGCTTTAGGTGGCGGGGTATACAGCTTCGAGCCGCCGCTGCCAATGCCCGAGTACGACCCCGCCAGCTTGATCGTCTAAGGTACTTCGGCCAAAAATACCCCGCGCATTGGCGCCGGATGGCCCTCGGCAGTTAGGCCTGGGTCATTCGGGTCGAGAAATTCAGCCAGCGAGTGGAAGCTCATCCACTCGGTACTGCGTTGTTCTTCGGTAGTGGTTATATTGCAGTCCAACAGGCGCGGGTTTTTAAAACCGCATTTAGCCAACCAACTGAGCAGGGTTGGGGCACTGGGTAAAAACCACACATTGTTCATCATTGCATAGCGACCCTGGGGCACTAGGCTGTGGCCCAGCTCACCCTCAACAATCAAGGTCTCCAATACCAGTTGTCCGCCGGGCTTTAGGGTGGCCTTAAGCTCGCGCAAATGATCCATAGGCGAGCGCCGGTGGTAGAGTACACCCATGCTAAAGGTGGTATCAAAGGCCTGCAGCGTGGCGGGCAGTTGTTCGATTGCCAGCGGCAACACATCCGCCGCCGCCTGGCCTAATAATTTTTTCAACATATAAAACTGCACCACAAAGCGCGGTGAAGGGTCTATGCCGATTACCCGGGCCGCACCGGCCCCAAGCATGCGCCAACAGTGGTAGCCGTTGCCGCAGCCAACATCCAATATATGCTTACCATTTAAAGGGGCTAAATGGGGCAGTACTCGATCCCACTTCCAGTCCGAGCGCCATTCGGTATCGATAAAGGTATCAAACACCTGATAGGGACCTTTGCGCCAGGGGATCAGGGCACGCAGCTGCTGCTCAATATTGGCACTGAGTTCGGCCGGCAGTTCAGTGGTGTTGCCGATACGCACCTGCTCAGTAAAATCGCTGCTGCCGGCCACCGCTGCGGGCAGCGCCTCTAGCGCCGCTTGCCAATCGGGCAGGTCACCGTAGCGCTCGGCGCTGAGCTGGGCAGTTATCTGGCCGGGCAATTGCTCGGCCCAGGCGCGCAGGTTTTTATTGGGGGATTTTTCTAGGGCCGCCAATAGGCTTTGGTAATACTCGATCATTTGATGGCAATCAGTGAGGCAAAGTTAAAACACTGGAACCAGACATCGGCACTGGCGAAACCAGCCGAGCTTAGGCGTTGTTTGTGCTGGGCCAGGGTCTCCGGTCGCAGCACATTGTCCAGGGCGTTGCGTTTTTGTGCAATTTCTAAATCGCTATAGCCATTTGCGCGTTTAAAATTGTGGTGCAGTTCCACCATTAAATCCTGGTGGCCGGGCTGCTCAAAGTGCACCTTCTCCGACAGGATCAGCACACCACCGGGTAACATGCCCCGGTAAATGCGTTCAATAATAAGCTGGCGCTCGGCCTCGGCAATAAATTGCAGGGTGAAGTTCAGCACCACCACCGAGGCCCGCTCGATCTCGGCCTCCAATAAATCGGCGCAGCGCAATTGTACCGCCACCTCGCCACTGTCTGCCGCCATTACCTGGCCGCAACGCTCGATCATAGCGGCGGAGCTATCGATGCCGATAATGGAACAGTCGGCAGCGCGTATATTGTGGCGCATGGCTAGGGTGGCCGCGCCCAGTGAACAGCCTAGATCGTAGCAATAGCTATTGGGCTGGGCATAGCGCTGGCACAAGTCGCCGATCATGGCGATGGTGGTGGCGTAGCCCGGCACCGAGCGCTTGATCATATCGGGAAAGACCTCAACCACTTTCTGGTCAAAGCGAAACTCCCCCAAATCTGGGATTGGCTCGGCGAAAATTTGATCTACTGGGATATCTGGCACAAAAATTACCTTTTTTTAGGATAGCTATCCAGTTTTATGGGTTTTGGCCGATATAAGGGCCAAACTGGAAGGTCGAAATTTTAGCCATGAGGTATCCAGATGACAAATATAAAGCTGAGGCTTTTGGCCTTATGCCATTTTCGCTGGGTAAGCCCGGGCAAATTGCGAGAGAAGTGCTATAACAATAGGTAGATTATTTCTATTTATACCGATTTTGGCGGATAAACGCTTAGTATTTGTGCGATTCTAGAGTCATCTTTTATGTCTTACCCTAAATACGGTTCACTGAGAATGTTGATTGTCGATGATTTCGACAATTTTCGGGTGACCGTAGCCAAATTAATGCAGTCCCTCGGTGTGCCCACCGTGGATATGGCCCTTAATGGGGTACAGGCGATTAAAGCCTGCCGCTCGCGTCGTTACGATGTTGTGTTTTGCGATTTTAACCTGGGCCAAGGTAAAAATGGCCAACAGGTTTTGGAAGAGTTGCGCCAGGAGGAGTACCTATCGCCCACAGGCTTATTTGTGTTTGTCTCGGCCGAATCCAGCCGCAGCGTGGTTTTGGCGGCAAACGAATTTGAGCCCGATGGTTATATCACCAAGCCCATCACCGCCAAGGCCATTCAGCAGCGTATAGATCGCCTACTGGTTCAGCGCGAGGAGCTGCTGCCGGCACTGCGCGCGATGGAAGACAAAGACTATGAATCCGCCATCGAACAGTATCGTGAGTTGATCGCTGCGGGCAGCCGCTATAGTAATATCTGCCAAAAACGGCTGGGTGAGCTCTATTTAATCACCGACAACTACACCGCGGCCGAGCAGCTGTATCAAGAGATTTTAGAGAAACGCCGGGTCGATTGGGCCGTGGTGGGCCTGGCCCGAGCCCAACAGGCTCAGGAAAACTGGGATGACAGCGCCAAAATGCTGCGCGATATTATTCTCGAAAACCCCTTGTGTATGTCGGCCTATGATGCCTTAGCCGACGATTATGAACAGCGCGGCGATACCATGGGCTTGCAGCAGCTGCTGCAAAAATCGGTAAAAATGTCGCCCCTATCCCTAAGTCGCAATCGCCAGCTGGCCGATGTGGCCTTAAAAAACAACGATACCCTAGTCGCCGCCAATAGCTTTCGCAAACTCGTGCGCCTGGGCAATAACTCCTGCAACGATGAGGTGGGCAACCATTTGCAATACGGTCGCACCGCCGCCGCCCTGGCCGACAGTGAGCCGGAAGAAGGGCGAGAAGTCCTGCGTGATGCGCTGCTCAATATTGAATCGCTGGATAGGCGTTTTGAGCTGACCGAGGACGAGAAAATTCAGGCCGGTCTGATCGAGTCACGTATCTTTTCTGCCCAGGGTAATAAAAAGCGCGCCAAGGAAGCCCTGCAACAAATGGAAGGCTTTATGGGGGCCGGTGGCCGTCGGCAGGAGTTTGAAACCGAGTTGGATCGAGTCTATTCGTTGTTTGCCTTGGGCGAAAATACTCGCGCCCAACAGTGTTTGCAAGATTTGGTGCGCCTGTATGAAAAAGATCAACAGGCTCTGGGCAAGCTCGATATCTTACTGGACGAGCCTGCCAGTGAAGAAAACCGGGCCAAGGTTAAAGAGATCAACCGCGAAGGTATTAGCTTTTACCGCAACCATCAGTATGAAGATGCGATCACCTGCTTTTTACATGCGCGCCAGCTATTCCCCAACCACGTGGGTATTATGCTTAACTTGGTGCAGGCCTATACCGGCCATATCAAGGCTTTTGGTTTTAACTCCGAGCGGATGAAGCAATGCGAGGGAACTCTGGCCCTGGTTGAGTCCCGTGTGGAGGTGGGCCACGCCCAGTTTGAACGCTTTCGTCAGCTGAGAGATATTTGTCGAACCATCAGCCAGGGCGGGCGCCGCACAGCGCTGGACTAAACCGGCCGCAAGAGAATGTTGTGATGATTAAACAGAAACTAGATTTTAGCCAGATTCTGGCGCTGGATTTACAGGATATCAAAAGCTCACTCAGTGTAATGCTCAGTTCGCTGGAGGTAATCAACGATTCGGTGCAGGATGAAAAGCAGCAAAATGCCCACACCAGCCTGTGCTATGAGGTGGCGCGCATTAATGGCGAGCTGTTTCAATTACAAACCCTACACAAATACGCCCAGGGCGATTTAGTGCCGCAGATTGATGGCTATTATGTGATGGATATATTTGAGGAGCAACTGGCCAATTGTGATATGCTGTTTCGCAGCCGCAAAATAGAAGTCGAACTTGACTGCGACCCGGATTTGCGCGGCTATTTTGACGCGGAGCTGATAGGCGGCTTGGTGTATAAATCCCTGGTAAACTGCTCTCGCTACAGTCGCAAGCGTATCAAGCTTTCGGCCTGGATCAATGAGGCTGGGCTGTTGATCCGCTTGGCCGATGACTCCCCCGGCTACCCACAATTTATTATCAATGCCTCTAGCAGCCGGGTATTACCCGAGCAATTTAGCGGCACCGCGTTGGATTCTTTTTGCTCTCAAATAATTGCCCTCAGCCACCACCGCGAAGGCGAGCGCGGATACTTGAGCCTAAGCAATGGCGGCGAGCTCGGGGGCGGTGTGTTGGATATTTGCTTACCCTAAGTTATCGAGCCCTGAGTGGGGGTATGCGCCGCCCCCAAAAAAGCCATCCGGGCTCGGCGCAGTGCCACATTACTTAAAGCTTAATAATCTCCAGTCCAGTCTCAGTGGCTTCTCGCTCGCCAGCCGGCGGGCAGATCACCACGGTAGAAGCTTTGCTTGCGTCCAAATAAGTGCGACCCACGCGCTGCAAATCATCCAGTGTTACTTTTAAAATGCGCTGGCGAAAATCTTCGCGCACCTCGGGGCTGCGGCCGTGTAGGCGGGCGTGAAAATCTTGCTTGGCTTCACCGGCCGGCGAGCTGGGTTTATCCAGCGCGCTGATCACACCCAAGATGGCTTCCTCTAGGGCCTGCTCATCGTGTTCATGCTCGGCCAGCCACTCAAGTGCCCGATCAAAATCGGCTAGGGTTTCGCCAAAGCGCGGGTCGCGGTAGGAATAAAAGCGGAAGGCGCCGATGTTATTGTCCTGGCTGGCACCGCCGCCGTAGGCGCCGCCCTGCTCTCGAATGGCCCGGTGTAAAAAGCCGTTGCGTAAAAAACCACCCAGTACGGTCAGTGCCGCCGCATCGGCGTGGCCCGAGGGTACAGTGGGATAGGCCCGGGCGCAAAAGTTAACCTGGGTATTCGTGACCCAAGCTTGGCGCCGCTGTGACACGCTGTGTGGCAAACTCAGGGGCGTTTGGCCGGGTGTTTGCTGGGTTGGCCAGTGCTTGCCAAGCTGGGCCTTGTAATCGCCCATGGATTCGGCTTCACCAATTAATAAATACTGGCGTTCGGCCTGCAGCACAATACCGTGAATGCGCGCTAGCTTGGCGGCGAATTCGGCCACTGCGCTGGGCTCGCTAAAGCTATCGTCCATGGCTTTAATGGCACTAATGCCGGCCAGGCCAGATAGCTGGTGGGTGAGAGCGGCGGCAGGGCTGATGCCGGCACTGGCCGCACTCATCGCCAGGCTGTGGCCATTGCCGGTGACGCTCTGCTGCATGCGCGCGCGCACCTGGGCCACCAGCTCGGCCAGGCGCTGGTGTTCGTCAAAGCGCACATTGCTTAGAATATCGTCCATCAATTCGCACACCGCCGCCTGATTGCGGCCTAGGGCCTTGGCCGACAGGGTGATATAGGCATCGATCTGCTGATTGTCGTGGACACTGCCACGCACGCTGGAAAACGCGTTGAGGGCGCCTACCAGTTGTGACTGGCGCAGCTGATTTTGCAAATAATCCAGCTCGCCTACACCCAGCTCGGTCAGAGCCATACAGTAATAGGGCAGCAGTGGCAGCAGCTCCGGCTCAAGCTCAGGGGTTTTAATCACAATTTGCTGGTACACCAAACCGTTGGTGCCGCTGCTGTATTCACTCAGGCACAATTCGCCAAGACTGCTCTGCTGGGGGTGGCAGTATTTGCTTTGATCCGGCACATCGGCAATGCCCACCTTGGGTAAAATGCTGGCGTCATCCACTTGGTTTTGACGCTCAAGCAGGGCTTGGCTCTGCTCGATAATCGCTTGGGTTTGGGCGTCACTTAAGGCTGCTTTAATCTCGGCCAATTCGTCCTGTTCGGCCTGCTGTTTGGCCGCCGCCAGCTGTTTGTCTGGCGCCATGCACAGGGTCACCCGGTGGGGGTTATCCAGCAGCAGGCGCCTGGCCAGATTTTGCACAAAATCTGGCTCGGCAATTTGCGCGCGCAGTTTGTCCAGGGCCGGCTCCAGGTTCAGCAGCGCCAGCACATCGCCGCGGTGGGTGGCGGCGGTGAGGCCGGTTAAAATTAGCTGCAAACCATAGGGGTAGCTGTCGCCGCCAATTTCTCGCTGTTGCAGCTCCAACTGGTGCAAGGAGGCTTCAACTTGTTGCTGGGGTAGGCCTTCACTGGCTACTTTTTCGAGCACACCCAATACCAGTTGCTCCAGTGCTTCAACCTGCTCGGGCTCGCTGCCCTCGATGCCGCAGCAGAAGCTCAGCTCCAACTGCGAGTCATCCAGGCCGCACAGGGGCGAGGGCGCATTGCCCAGATCGGTAGTCTCCAGCGCCTGTTGCAGTGGCGAGGCGCTGTTGTCGAACAATAGGCTCGACAGTAACTGGGCCTCTAAGGTGGCATCCAAATCGGTGCTGGAACCCAGTAGCCAGCTCATGACAATATGGGTCTTGGCGTTGGTATCGGCGTCTTCATCGTCGAGCGGGTAGTGGCCATTGACTCGCTGGGGCTCGCTGTAGCGGTGCTCTGGCTGTACGGCAATGGTTTTGTCCAGACGCTCAAAACGGCTTAGGGCCTGGGTTTCAAACTTTTCTTGTAGCTCGCCAGCGGGGATATCGCCAAAGGTCATAAAGATGGCATTGCTGGGGTGGTAGTGTGTTTTATAAAACGCCAGCAGCTGCTGGTAGCTGAGCTTGGTAATCTCGCTCGGCTCGCCACCGGAGTTGTAGTGGTAGGTGCTGGTGGGGTAGAGCTTGGCGCACAGGGCCTGCCACAGTTGCGCTGGCACCGAGCTCATCGCGCCTTTCATCTCGTTGTACACCACCCCTTTGTATTCCAGCGGGCTGCTGGCATCGGCCGGCTCGGCAAACTCCAGCCGGTGGCCCTCCTGGGCAAAATCCAGCGGGTCTAAGCGTGAGAAAAACACCGCGTCCAAATACACATCCAGCAGATTGTCGAAGTCTTTCCGGTTTTGGCTGGCAAAGGGGTAGGCGGTCCAGTCAGAGCTGGTAAAGGCGTTCATAAAGGTGTTGAGCGAGCGCCGTATCATCATAAAGAAAGGGTCGCGCACCGGGTAGCGCTCACTGCCACACAGGGCGGTGTGCTCAAGAATATGAGCCACCCCAGTGGAGTCCTCGGGCACTGTGCGCAGCGCCACCAAAAACACATTTTCGCTGTTATCTGCCTCGATATGAATATGGGCGGCACCGGTCTGGCGGTGGCGGTATTCGTGTACAACAATATTTAGGGAGTCGATGGCTTGGCTGCGCAGGGCTTCAAAGGCGGGGTGGGGCTGTTGACTCATAGAGACCTCGTGGGCCGGGCTTAATCCCGGGCGGTTATGTAGTTGGCCAGTGTTGGCCCATAGGTTTATTTTAGCGGTTTTTGCCAAGTTATTCGCTGCTTTATTCACCCCGGCACTGCCAACCCTGCCAGCGTTGGTTAAAGACGACAAAGGCATCGAGCAATGGTTGATACTTGTCGCCGGCCTGCTCCAGCTCGCCCAGGGCCTGGCAGCAGGCTTCCAGGGTAGACAGCTGGCCCGCTTTGGGGGCCTTGCGAATACGGTATTGCCCCTGTTTACTGATCGGGCCCCGATAGCGCGGCAATTGCTGCAAGCAGGGGTTGAGCTGCAGCAATTTATAGGTTTTGCGCCAGCTGCCATCCAGTGCGATCAGGCGCGGCGGGCGTTTGTCGTTAAGCGGCGCAGGGCTTGACTGTTCGGTCTCGGGGTAGAGCAGTAAATCCCGATAGCGGCTATTGTCCAGCTCGGCGGCCAGGCCGGCAAAGGTTTCGCCGACCCGCACTTCAATATTGCTTAGGCTCAGGGCCATTAGGTCGACACTGCCCTTGGGGTGGTGGGCTTCGCTCGGGTGCTGCAACAGCAGCAGCGGCACGCGGTTGGCCACTGTTTGGGCCAGGCTGCACAGGCAGGCCGTCAGTGGGCGCTGACAGCGGGGGCATTGTGGACGTTTGGGGCTGGCCATGGGGCGCTATCGGTTCATTGCGGCAATAATTTTTGTTATCTTAACCCAATCTGAAACCAATTGATTGATAAGGCGATGCAGGTGTTTAGCTTTTTTGGTGTATTAGATTTAATCGGCGTTCTGTGGTTTGCTAGCTGCTGGTTTGCCTATACCCGTTTTGCCAAGTACAAGGCCAAAAATACGCACTGTTTGGCCTCGGTCTTGCACCGCTACCGAATCGATTGGATGCAGCAAATGCTGCAGCGTGAAATACGCGTTGCCGATGCGGCCTTGATTGCCAACCTTGAGCGCCATGTCAGTTTTTTTGCTTCCACCACCTTGCTGGTGTTGGCCGGTTTGGTCACCGCCTTGGCGGCCACCGATAAGGTGCAAATAACCCTGTCTTTATTGCCCTTTAGCACCAGTACTAGCACCCAGGAATTGGAATTAAAATTTTTAGTTTTAATCAGCATTTTTGTCTATGCTTTTTTCACCTTTACTTGGTCGCTGCGCCAGTTTGGTTTTGTTTCGGTGCTGCTGGGGGCGGCCCCAATTGCCGGGCCAGGTCAAAACCAAGCCCATCTTAATCGCTTTGCCAAATACAGCGCCAAGGTACTCGACCAGGCCGGTCACAGCTACAACTACGGCCTGCGCTCCTACTACTTTGCACTGGCCAGCCTGGCCTGGTTTATCGATGCCCGGCTTATGATGGCGGCGGTGTCTCTGGTGGTATTGATCCTCTATATCCGCGAATTCCGCTCCTCCAGCCTTAAGGCAATGCTCAGTATCGATATTGAAAAATAATATCTGATAAACACAGGGTTTATTGGTGTGGCTTCGTTGTCGAGCCTAGTGTTGGGGGCTTACTTCTGGGGGACGCATAAACCCATCCCTGGGGCTCTCGTCCGCCATCCATGGCTCCCAAGCCCCCAGAAGTAAGCCCCCAACACTAGGCTCTCGTTAGTGCCGGTTCAAAAATGAGTGGATTTAATGAAAATACCCACCCCAAGGCTCGGCAGCAAAGGCACAAAGCCGATTTCGCGGTTTCAGTAAATTGAAATTAGATCTAGTTTCTGTGCTCGACTAAGTTGTTTGATTTCATACTCACGCCGGGCGGCGCTGCGTTTGTCGTGGGGGTATTCCAACCAGGCCAGGCGCTTGGGTTTGCGGCTGTTAAAAAACTTGGCGCCGCGGCCGCTGGTGTGTTGTTGCCAGCGCCGCAGCAAGTGGTTGCTAATACCGGTGTAGAGGGCGCCGTCTTCACACTCGATGATATAAACCCACCAGTGTTCAGTTGCGCTCATCCCAATCCTTTAGCAACAGTTCTTTGGCCTCGTTGAGCATGGCTGCTAAATAATCGCTGCCGCCTTGGTCGGGATGATTTTTTTGCATCAGCCGACGGTGGGCGTCAACGATATCCTGGCGCTGGTAGCCTAGCGCCAGGTTTAATAGTTTGCGCGCTTGCTGCACATCCATAGGGCCCTGATCCGCTTGTTCAGAGGGCTGCTCGGTGGCCTCGGCCTGCTTGAGTTTGCGCTGCATAAACCACAGCCCAAGCTGGCGCACAAAGGGCACCGCCATCGCCAGCAGGCCGCCAATCCAGTGCAGACGCCCGCTCAGAGCCGCTGCGACGACCATCGCCACCAGCGCCCACAGCAGCCAATTTAGCAATAACTTTTTACGCTCGGGCTTTGGGGTGCCAACAAAGCGATTGCGCAGGTAGATGGCAAATACAATAAGTAGGATCAGTATTAACAGGCGGGCCATGGGGTTCTCGCGGTAATTTTGGCCTAATTGTGCCCTAGGCCTTAAGTATTTACCAGTTGAGACTGTTGCGCGCACACCACCTGGTTGCGGCCGTTGCGCTTGGCTTGGTAGAGGGCCTGGTCGGCGCAGTTGATCAGTTCCTGGGGCTGGTACTCGATCTTGGGTACTGTGCCGCAGATACCGATGCTGACCGTTAGCTGTAGCCGCTGTTCGCTGTGCATAAAGCGGTGGGTCTGTACCTGGGTGCGCACATCTTCGGCCAGGCTGGTGGCTTGTTCAGGCAGAGTGTTGCTTAAAATAACGACAAATTCCTCGCCCCCGTAGCGGCATACAAAATCCACCCCGCGCTTAAACTTATCGGTTAAAATCTTGGCCACCTGGCGCAGGGCCTCATCGCCGCTGGTATGGCCGTATTGATCGTTGAGTCTTTTAAAGTGATCCACATCCAATAGCATCAGGCATAGGCTGCTGCTTTCGCGCCGGGCGCGCTGCCACTCGATCAGCAATTGGCGGTCGAAGTGCATGCGGTTATAAACCTGGGTTAAGCCATCGGTTATCGATAGAGTTTGCAGCTCTGAATTTGCTCGGGTCAGTTCTTTTTGGGTGCGCAATAACTCTTGGTTTTTCAGGTGCAGTGCCGAGGTGCGTTCTAACACCGCATCGCTTAATCCCTGGGAAAGGCGCGAGGCTACCTGGCTGGCTCTGGCCAGTTTTTGGCTCTGGGTTAGGCCCTGGGCAACCGTTAGAAAGACCACGCTGGCCAACAGGTAGTTGGCCGCTTGTACCAAGCCCAGATAAGTGGCCAGTTGATAGAACAGGGCAGCAAACAAGGGAATTAAATAAAGGGTGATACGGCGCCCATAGGGCAGGCGACGACGGTTGATCTGCCACAGTAAATAGAGTGCAAAAATAAATTGCAGGGCACCAAACAGGGGGATAATCACAATCAGCGGCCGACTGCTCGCCACTGTTAAAAACAAAAATGGCAGACTCAATAATATTCCCAGCAGCAGGTTGGCGCTGATCAGTCGATTGCTGACAAAGTGGACCCTAAAACTGTGGTGTACAAAGCCCACAATCAATGGCCCGCAAATAGTGCCCAAGGCGTGCACCAAGCCGTAGGCCAATACATTGCCGCTGTGTTCGTCTAGGCCAAAGCCGGTTACCCAAAAGTTTTGCGTCGACCAGGCCGCCAGTGCCACCAGCAGAGCATTGGCCCCCAGCCACAAATAGGAGCGGTTGCGGCTGCCGGAAATATAAGTCCCCACCGCATACAGGCCAAAGCTAAACACTATGGCGATCACCAGGCCGTGACTCAACTGCTGAAAGCTGTGTAAATTTTGCAGGGTGTCGAACTTGCCCAAAATAGGTGCGACGCAAAGGCCACCAGTGGCGCTGTGGTGGCTGGCGACTTGAATTAATAGTTGATATTCGCCCGGCGGCAGCTGTGGGCCAAAGGAGCGGTGATGGCGGGCCAGGCTATTGCGGTTGTACTTAGCTTGGGCGTGGACGCGGCCCACTTCAAACAGGGGCTGTTTGTCGGCTGAGCCTCTGGGGTAAAAATAGACCTTGGTGCTGGAGCAGCTGCTGGGCAGGCTCAGCCCCAGGTCGGTGGTTTTGGCTAGGTTTACGTTGAGTAGATAGCTGCCATACGCCGGGCTGTCGGCGCGATAGTGCTGGGCACCAGCAAAAAAGTGGGGGGCACTGACCCAGTGGCCACCGTCCAACTGCAGGGGGATTTGCTCTGGCTCCAGCAATTGGTCGGGAAAATAGCGCCACTGGCCGCTGAGTTTTAGCAGTGGCTGGCGGCTCTGATCCCAGTGGCGTAAATCCACTTGGTCCAAATGCTCGCCCGCCTCTTGCTTGGCCGGCGCAATATTGATAAAGGGGCGCAGGGTCGCCACCAACGCAATAATTACAGCGACGGCAAGCGGCCAAAAATCTCTAACCATTGTGTCGTTATTCCATGGCAGAACCGAAGATCTAATGGTATTGGGGCCTTATTACACGGGGGTATTCTGGGTTGTGCGCTTAGCACTGAGCCAAGCCTAAACAGAAGGCGCTGCCGCTGCCCTTACCCTTATGGGTTGCAGCTTTTCCGCCTTTTTTATTTTGTTGTCGTGTTGCAGGCACTAAGCAAGCGCGCATCTTGTCATGTTGAAAACGGGCTTACAAGCGCCAACTGTGCGCTTGGTCACAGCTGGGCGCATAAAATTCAGCGTCGCTTCAGTTTGGGCCTTCCGTTCGGGGCCTCAAGGCCCGGGCGTCACCGAGTTCTTCAGAGGTCACCAACGTCAATTTTTAGCTCGATACCCAGTGGGCTCAGGTACTCTTGCTCTAACGTGATGTTTTTCAGCGTCAGTGGGTAGTCGGCCAGGCGCTCAACTTTCAATACCAGTGAGCCATTATCGGCGGCGATGTGAATATCGAAGGCAGGGGTCTGGCGATTGCGGTGGAACAGCACCGCCAGGCGCAGACACACCAGACAAGTGGCCAGATTTTTGGGTAGGTTATCGGCCCAGGTGATGGGCAGTTTTTTGCGGTGCAGTTTAACCAGCTGGGCTAGCCAGTGCTGCTCCAGCCGGCTAAAGCCGGCCATATCGCTGTGTCGCAACAGATAGTGACCGTGTAAATGGTGGTCATTGTGGGCGACGCTGAGGCCGATCTCGTGCACCATGGCGGCCCAATGCAATAGTTTTTGCGGATGAATCAGCTTGTGAAACTCCGGGGTCAGCGGCAGTTCTTGCAGCAGTTGGGTGGCCAATTGGCTGACCCGCTGGGCGTGGGCAATATCGACCTGATAGCGCTTGCTCAGATTGGCGATGGTGTCATCGCGCACATCCCGGTCGCCGAGGCGGCCGACAATATCGTAGATAAGCCCTTCTTTGAGGGCGGCGTCGGCGACATGTAGGTTTTCCAGTTGCAGCTGGTCAAACACCGCTTTGAGTATGGCAATACCCGCCGGCAGTACTTCGCGCCGCAATTTGGTCAGGTTGCCATCGTCCTCAATGCCGTTGGCGGCGACATGATGGTACAGAGCCTCAAGCCGCTGGCGGTCGATATAGGCATTGCTGCCGGCGATGGTTTCGGCCACCGCCTTGATCGTGCCCGAGGCACCGAAGGCGACATCCCAGCCGCTGTCGAGGTAGCTGCTGGTGATCACTTCCAGCTCAGCACAGGCGCCCAGGTAGGCATTGCGCATGGCCTCGGCGTTGCTGCACTGGCCAAAATAGCGTTGGCTAAAGGTTACACAGCCCAGGCTCAGGCTCTCTAGCAGTAGCGGCTGGTACTGCCGGCCAATAATAAACTCGGTACTGCCGCCGCCGATATCGATGACTAGGGTTTGGCCCTGTTGCTGGGGAATGGCGTGGCTGACGCCCTGATACACCAAGCGCGCCTCTTCGTAGCCGGATACGGTTTCAATAGGGTGGCCCAAGGCCTGTTCGGCAAGCTTTAAGAAATCGCTGTTATCGGCGCTGCGCAGGGCCTTGGTGCCCACTGCGCGCACGCTTGAAGCGGGGAACTCGGCCAAGCGCTCGCGAAAGCAGGCCAGGCAGTCCAGCGCCCGGGTTTTGGCGTCTTCGGCCAGGTCGCCCTCTGGGCTCAAGCCGCGGGCGATCTGTACCATTTCTTTGACCCGATCAATCACGGTAATGGTGCCGTCATCCTCGCGCGCAATAATCATATGGAAGCTATTGGAGCCTAGGTCAATGGCGGCGTAGTACTGTGGATCTGTCATGCTGGTGGGTCTACTGCAGGTCGATAGGGTGGGGGCTAAGGATACTGCTAGCCAGGGGATATTTCCACGTCTGATTGGTTTATTCACAAATACCAAATTTGGGGTTGGAGTAGGAGTTACCAACTAAAAAATGCCAATTGCCTCATGTGGTGGCCTAAAGCCAAGTCTAACTTTAGTTGTTTTGTAGCGCCCGAGCTGTGATACTTAGGCGCACGAATTCACCTGCTTGCGGCTATATCTGTCGGGCGGGTAATCAGAATAACCCGTCGTGGAAGCAGGCAATTGGGGCAAAGCGTTTGGATGCGGTCGAGTAGGATATTGGTCACTTCGCTGGCGGCGGTGGTGCTGAGCCTGTCGCTGTTGCTGACCATGCTCAGTTACAGTGCCCTGCATCGCCTCGAACACAGCCAAGCGCTGCCTATCACTACTGACTCCGGGCCCCAGTCGGCTGCCGTGCAAAAACCCGCGCCGGCAACTCGCAGTAAACTGTGGTGGTGGCTATTGCTGTTTTGGGTTTACTGCCTGTGCTTTGGGGCGGTGGCTTTTTTTAGCAGCAACCTGATTAAAAACCAATTTGCGCCATTGGCTTCGGTGCAGCGCTTTAGTCGCAAGCTGGCCGAGGGCGACACCGATCAGCGTTTGCAGCTGAACGGCGAGGGACAGCTGCCGGCGCTGGTGCAAGATCTCAATCAACTGGCCGAGCAGCTCGACGGCCAGCGCCGCCAATTGCTGCAGCTGAGTTTTCGCGATAGCTTGACCGGCCTTGCCAACCGCAATCAGTTTTTCCTTTGGTTAAAGCAGGCCGCCGCCGCGGCGCAGCCATTCGCTTTGTTGATGATGGACCTGGATCAGTTCAAGCGGGTCAACGATTCCCTCGGCTACGAAAGCGGCGACCAGTTGCTATTGGCGGTTGCCGACCGCCTGCAGGGGGCCATGGCCAGCCTGTGTCAGGGCGAGTTTCGCCTGGCTCGCTTCAGCGGTGATGAATACGGTATTTTACTGCTCGGCGATCGCGCCGGTGAGATAGCTGAGAGCGTTGCCCAGGGTGTTCAAATGGTGATGGCTGAGAGTTTTAGCCAGGACGGCCACGAGTTCCAAGTAGGCGGCAGTATCGGCATCAGTTTATACCCCCAGGACGGCGATACCCCGCCCCAGCTATTAAAAAATGCGGAGATGGCCATGTACCAGGCCAAAGCCGACGGCCCCTGCGGCTACCGTTTTTTTGCGGAGTTTATGGGGCTCAGTGCAATCAAGCGCATGACGGTGGAAATGGAACTGGGCCGGGCGATTGAAAACAGCGAGCTACGCCTGTATTACCAGCCCAAATTCGACGTCGGCGAGCGGGTGATGGTGGGCAGTGAGGCGCTGCTGCGCTGGCAGCACCCCAAGCGCGGCCTTATCGGCCCGGATTATTTTTTAGAAGTGGCCGAGCAGACCGGTTTGATCGGCCCTATCGGCCAGTGGGTGTGTGCCGAGGTCTGCCGCCAGCTGGCGGCCTGGGAAGGTACCCCACTGGGGCGTTTGCCGGTGGCCTTTAATTTATCGGCGGCAGAGTTTAACCGCCGCGATGTGGCTGCTGATTTACAGCGCGAGCTGCAGCGACACCAAGTTGAACCCAGCTTGGTACAGGTGGAAATTACCGAGACCACCATCGCCAGCAACGAGGCCAGGGTGGGCGCCGAGCTGGAGCAGTTGCGGCAGTTGGGGGTGAAGGTGTGGATCGACGATTTTGGCACTGGCTACTCCTCCCTCGGCTATCTGCGCCGTTTTGCGGTAGACGGGGTGAAGATTGACCGTAGCTTTGTCAGCGAGGTGGCCCACAATCCGGCCGATGCCAATCTGTGCGGCGCTATTGTGGCCATGGCCAGCCAGCTGCAGCTGGCGGTGGTGGCCGAGGGGGTAGAAACCAGGGCGCAGTACAATCTGCTGGAGCAAAGTGGCTGTGCCCAGGCCCAGGGCTTTTTCTACGCCCGCCCAATTTCGCCGGAGGTATTGGGCAAGCAGGCCGGGCATTTACTGCAGCTTGAGCCCTTGCACAGCATGAATCGCCTGCGTGAAGACATCAATAAAGAACTAGGGTACCTCTGAATAACTCGATGACGCTCAGGCCTTGAGGCAAACGCCCTAGCAAGGCGCTCGCTCGCAGGCATGCTGGGCGCACGTCAAGAGTGAGCAACGCGGCTAGGGTGTTTGCCTCAAGGCCCCGCAGGGCGGGCCCTAAAGCGCACATCTGCGGCGTTGCGCTGCTTGCAAAGGC
>JAOXRV010000140.1 GCA_025800435.1 Cellvibrionaceae bacterium
CCAGCCGTTTGGAATCTGCCGCCTCACCTGGGGAAATACTAATCACCCACGAATCCTGGTCACTGATGAAGGATGTGGTGCTGTGTCAGGATAAAGGCGAGATCACCGTTAAGGGCTTTAGCCACCCCATTAAGGTTTACCAAGTAGTCGACCTGCGTAAAAACCTCGGCAAGCAGCAGAACTATATCGAGGAGAATGCCGAGGGCTTCTCCATGTATATGGATATCGACAAGCTGCGCAACTACGACCGCGAGCGCGTTATCAAGAGTTTAGAAAGCGCCGCAGCCTCGCTTAAAAACCGCGACTTAATCACCATTAAAACCGACTGGTAGGCTATTGCCGCACCAGCCGGCTGGCCAGGCCTAAACCATCGTGGTGTTCACCGGCGGTATAACGCAACGGGTTAATGTCCAGGCCTCCGCGACGGGTATAGCGGGCATACACCAATAGCGACTCGGGCTGGCACTGGCGCTGAATATCCAGGAATATCTGCTCTACACAATTTTCGTGAAAATCTTGGTGATCGCGGTAGGAAACAATATACGCGAGCAAACCCTCGTGACTGATGGGCATACCCCGGTAGTGTACAAATAGCGTGGCCCAGTCGGGCTGGCCAGTCACCGGGCAGTTGGATTTTAGTAAATCGCTGTACAGGTGCTCGCTCATCAACTCGTCACCATCACAGCGCAGCAGCTCGGGTTCAGGCTGGTAGTGATGGATTTCAATATCTCTGCCATCAATACATATGCCGGTTGGCCGCTGTATACCGCCGCTGGCCATTTGCTCTAAACCTTCTAGTTCCACCAGCACCGGCGCGCCCGCCGCGGCTTGTAAATCTGACTCCAGGATAGCCAGAACATCGGCACGGTTGTTAAACCGGGTTTGGTTGAGTGAGTTCAAATACAATTTAAAGGATTTAGACTCAATAATATTGGGTGAATCACAGCAAAAGCCAAACACTCCTATGGCCTGCTGAGGCAGGCCATTCATATTGAGCCAGGAGATCTCGTAAGCTGTCCAGTAATCCATTCCAGTAAAGGGCAAGGCCTCGGCACTGATACCCAAACCTTTACGTGCATTGGCCCTGGGTATAGGGTCCAGTAGCGAGGGCGTGTAAACACTGATGTATTGGCTTTGTTTGCCCAGTTGTAAATGATCCATAGTTTTCCCTTAACTGCTGTTTCTAGGCTAGGCTCAAGCACGCAGGCGCTTGCCGGTTTCCAAAAGATATAGGCACAACATTGTCAGCAAAGCGATAAATACCAGTACGCCCATAAACGCGTATTCAACTTGAATATCCGAGATACCCAAAATACCAAAGCGAAATACATTAACCATATATAAAATTGGGTTTAACAGCGACACGCCCTGCCACAAATCTGGCAACAGACTGATGGAATAAAACACGCCACCCAAATAGGTTAAGGGCGTCAACACAAAAGTGGGGATAATAGAAATATCGTCAAAGGAATTGGCAAATACCGCATTGACAAACCCCATTAGGGAGAACAACACCGAGGTTAAAAACACAATGGCAATGGTAATGCCCAGATGCTGAACCTGTAGATCGGTAAAAAATAGCGACATTAAGGTTACAATCGCCCCGACCAACAGGCCCCGAGAAACGCCGCCCATCACATAGCCCAGTAAAATAATATAATTGGGTGTCGGCGAAACTAAAATTTCCTCAATGCTGCGCTGAAACTTGGCGCTGTAAAAAGAAGACACCACATTGGAATAGGAATTGGTGATGACTGACATCATAATCAAACCAGGCACCACAAACTCCATATAGCTAAAGCCGCCCATTTGGCCAATTCGGCTACCGATCAAGGTACCAAAGATAACAAAGTACAAAGACATGGTAATGGCCGGTGGCAACAGGGTTTGCACCCAGATACGAGTAAAACGGTGTATCTCTTTAGAAACAATACTGCTAAGGGCAATCCACTTCTGCTGTGCGTTCACTGTTTGCCCTCCGCTTGCTTGCTCACCATTGAAACAAAAAGCTCCTCTAGACGATTGGCCTTATTGCGCATACTCAAAACTTCGATACCCTGCTCATTCAGAGCACTGAATACCGGGTTAAGCGACTGGCCTTTTTCCACTTCCACTTCCATTGAGTGATCTTCCAGCAGCTTGACCTCATAGCCCTCTAGCTTGGGAGCAGTCTCTAAAGCCGCCCGGGTATCGAGCACAAAGTGTTCTTTATTTAGGGTTTTCAGCAGGGCTTTTACGCTGGTGTTTTCCACAATTTCACCGTGATTAATAATGGCGATATTGCGACACAAACTCTCGGCCTCTTCTAGGTAATGGGTGGTTAAAATAATAGTGGTGCCGGCGGCGTTTATTTCGCGCAGAAACTCCCACATAGAGCGGCGCAACTCGATATCTACCCCGGCGGTGGGCTCATCTAATATCAATAGGCGCGGCTGATGGATTAAGGCGCGCACGATCATTAAACGGCGTTTCATGCCGCCGGATAACATCCGCGCCTGATCATTGCGCTTCTCCCACAGCCCCAGCTTACGCAAATAGTGCTCGGCCCGCTCTGCCGCCAAGGCTTTAGGCATACCGTAGTAGCCGGCCTGGTTTAAGACGATACGCAAGGGGCTTTCAAACTGGCTGAAGTTAAACTCCTGGGGCACAACCCCCAACTCTTGTTTGGCTGCGGAGAAATCCGTATCAATATTGTGGCCAAATACCGACACTTGGCCCCCGGTTTTACGCACCAGCGAACAGATCACCCCAATGGTGGTCGACTTGCCCGCACCATTGGGCCCGAGCAGCGCAAAAAAATCCCCTTCGGACACATCCAGATCAATGCCTTTTAAGGCGTGAAAGCGATTGTCGTAAACCTTTTTAAGGTTACGGATTTCCAGGGCTTTGCCCATCTAATACTCCTAAAACCGTTTTTTCACCCGTGCGCGCTTTGCACGTATAATGTGCGCAAACGGGAGATAGCATGAACCAATTTCAATATTGTACACAACAACTGGCCGCACTGTTGGCACAAATCAGCCAGCAGCCCCCTTTTAACACCCCTGCCCCAGCCCAATTACGAGACAGTGATCAACGCTTCCTAAACACCCTCAGCAGCATGGTCAAACAGCCAGGCGGCGAACAATTCTACACCAACGGTCAATGGCTAATCAGCCATGCCGTTGCCAACTACCCAGAAATAACCCCACAAATCCCCCGCGACCTATTCTGGTTCTTCGGCGGCGACTGCCTCCACTACATGCCCGACGAAGAGATCAGCCGCTTCCAAGCCCTAGACGACGCCTGCCACAACAACCCCGAAACCACCTACCAAGACCACCGCGCAAAAATTCTGGGCCTACACTAAGCCATAGCCACCTCAAACTCACCGGCCTTGGGACTCAAAAACTGGACTCCCTTACCGTCATTCCCGCGAAGGCGCACTGCAGTCCGGGGAAAATATGAGCAGGCCTTCGGAGATAAAACCCAGCTTGAGGGGTAGGGGGCGCAAAGCGCCCCGCCCCGCAAGGGGCAACAGAACCAGAAAAGAAAACGGAGCGGGACAAAAACGCCCGGAGCGTTTTTGGATGGCGACAGCCAGCCCAAAGGGCCGAGCGCAGGAAGCGCGAGTCCAACGAGATGTAGAAGCTCGTTTCCTGGCTACCGAAGCCTGGATCTCAAAGAGTAAAATCAGTGCCGACACGCACAAAGATAAAATTGGAGCGGGAAACGAGATTCGAACTCGCGACCCCAACCTTGGCAAGGTTGTGCTCTACCAACTGAGCTATTCCCGCAAATGGCGTCCCCTAGGGGAGTCGAACCCCTGTTACCGCCGTGAAAGGGCGGTGTCCTAGGCCTCTAGACGAAGGGGACTTAGGACATTCCAACGACAGCGTCGCCAGAAGAGGTGCGCATTCTATGTATCCCACCACAAACTGTCAACACCTAATTTTAACTTTTTAAACAACAACTTAGCCCTGATTCCTAGACCGCCAGAAAGGATAAATTTCAACCAGCGTGCAAGGCACGCAGGGGTGCAAAGCACCCCGCCCCGCAAGGGGCAACAGAGCCAGAAAAGAAAACGGAGCGGGACAAAAACGCCCGGAGCGTTTTTGGACAGCTCTGCTGCCCCGCAGGGGTGAGCGCCCGGACGGCGCGAGTCCAACGAGATGGTGACCAAAACACTTGGAGTGTTTTTGAACAGCTCCGCTGCCCCGCAGGGGTGAGCGCATGGAGGCGCGAATTAATCTCGTTTCCTGACTACCAAAGCCTGGATCTCAAACAGTAAAATCAGTGCCGACACGCACAAAGATAAAATTGGAGCGGGACCAAAACGCCCGGAGCGTTTTTGGACAGCTCTGCTGCCCCGCAGGGGTGAGCGCCCGGACGGCGCGAGTCCAACGAGATGTAGAAGCACGTTTCCTGGCTACCGAAGCCTGGATCTCA
>JAOXRV010000142.1 GCA_025800435.1 Cellvibrionaceae bacterium
ATATCAGCAGCGACAAACCCGCCCAGTGGGATGTGGCCCACCGCGACGGCAGCCGCCGCCAACCGCTGTTTCAGGCCTGCTATCAGCAGCCCTGCCGCAACGGCGATAAGGTTGCTAATCGCCAACCAATTACCGCCAAGCCGGTGGTCAAAGCCAATACTCGCAAAGTTGATGTGCGCTATGCGCCGAGCCTATTGGTGTACTTTGGCAGCGGCCAGTTTATTGCGGAGAACGACCAGGCCAGCGACGACCCCCAAAGTTTTTACGCGGTGTGGGATTCGGGCAAGGGCGCGCTTGAGCGCGATAACTTGGTTGCCCAGCAAATCAGTGTTAGCGCCAATGGCGGCCGCAGCATGAGTCAAAACAGAGTTGCCTACGACGAGAATCGGCAACAGTCCGGCTGGTATATCGATCTGCCCGATGCCCGTGAGCGTGTGATCAACCGCGCTTCAATCGGCTTTTCCTCGGTCTTGTTCACCACCATTATCCCCGATTCGGCCACCTGTAATGCCGGCCCGGACGGTTTCGTGATGGCGGTCAATGCGTTTACCGGCGGCAAGCTGCCATTTAATCCGTTTGTCAGTACCAAAACTGGCCAGAGTTTGGATATGTCTGGTATGCGCCTCGGCGCCATGCCCTCGGCGCTGAGTTTTTTCCAGTCTGGCGACGGCAATGCGACTGCGGTGTATGCAGACCAAAACAGTCAATTGTATAAAGTTAAGGTGCGCGGCCCGGATGTGCCGAGCCGAATTACCTCATGGGCACCTCTGACTAACTAGGTCCCGCTGAGCATCATCGAGTTAGTCAGAGGTGCCCATGGAAAACGGTGCCCTAGGAAGTGTTTAAACAGGGGTTTCGCTTAGCCTCTGAAGGCAGGCCGAAGCGGACCCGACCGGGGCGGTTGATGATAATGCGGCGTATATTGTGATCGCTGCCGTCGGCGGGGCAGTAGGTAAAGGTACCGTTGTGTCGGGTGCTGCCATCGGCCTGGTATTGGATATAAACCCGCGGATTTCTAAACGCCGCCCAGTGCAGGCGGCCGCCCTCGGGCGGGCCATCCAGCAGTTTGATAATCTGCTCCTCTGGCTCGCGCCTGCCGTTTTCATTGTTGTCCAAAAACACCATCAACTGCAGCGCCCATTGGCGGCTGCAAGCGTCACCGTCGCGGCTCGGGCACAGGGTCGCCACGCGACGGTAATTGACCGCCGTGGCGCGGGCCAGCTGCAGCGCGTTGACTAATTGATTGCTGCTGTGCCTGGCCATTGCACGCTGGTAGAGTTGCTGTAAGCCCGGCGCCGCCAGGGTACTGATAATGGCTAGGATGCTGAACGCCAGCAGCAGCTCAAGTAAACTCAGGCCCCGACTGCGCGACTGACTAAACATCGTGCTTAAACACTGTGGTTAACATAGCGACACTCCCCTGTGGAAGTGTTGAGACTAGTTAACCGTGGCGGGTTTTACTCTCGGCCAAATGGCTATTTATTGTCTGTTGCGGGGCCCGAGGTTGTGCTGGCGATTTGACCCAGCGGCTAATCGTCGTCTAAGCCCAACTTCTTAAGCCGGTAGCGGATCGAGCGAAAGCTGATGCCCAGGCTTTCGGCGGCGGCGGTTTTATTCCAGCGACACTGTTCCAGCGCCTGCAGCAGAAAGTCTTTCTCTATTGCTTCTAACAGCTCATCCAGGTTGCGTCCATCCAAGCTCAGCCCGGCCCGGCCGCCGGCTGGCATTTGTGCGGCGCTGGGTTGGCTTAAGAATAAATCCGCCTCGGTGATGATATTGTCTTCGCACAGGGTAAAGGCGCGCTCTAAGATATTTTCCAACTCGCGCACATTGCCGGGAAAGCGATAATGTTGTAAACGCTCGTTGGCCTCGCTGCTGAGCTGGGCAGGTGGCAGGTTCATATCGCCGGCAATTTTGGCGAGAAAATACTCGCTCAGTAGAGGAATGTCCTCGCGCCGCTGGCGCAGCGCGGGCACCTGCAGCTCAATGACATTAATGCGGTAAAACAAGTCGCTGCGGAAGCGACCGCTCTCAACCTCGGCCTGCAGGTCTTTGTGGGTGGCGCTTAGAATTCGCACATCGGTGTTAATCTCCGCCTGGGCACCAATTGGCCTGACCGCTTTTTCTTGAATTGCACGCAGTAATTTAACCTGCATCTCCAGCGGCAGATCGGCCACTTCATCTAAAAATAAGGTGCCCCCGTCGGCGGCTTGAAACAGCCCCATTTTATCTTGATGGGCACCGGTAAAGGCGCCTTTTTTGTGGCCAAAAAATTCGCTTTCCATCAGCTCGGCCGGAATCGCACCGCAGTTGACCGGAATAAACGGCCCCTCTGCACGCGGGCCTTGATAATGTATCGAGCGGGCCACTAACTCTTTGCCGCTGCCCGATTCACCGGCGATATAAATGGGCGCCTTGGAGTGTGCCAATTTGCTGATTTGGGCCTTGAGCTTGCGCACCGCTGGGGCTTCGCCGATAAACGCCAGGCCCTGCTCTGAGCGCGCGCTGGTTTTGGCTTTTACTTCCAGGGCGCTGCTCACCAGCTTGCGCAGCTGCTCCAGGTTTACCGGCTTGGAGACAAAATCATAAGCGCCGGCTTTCATCGCCTGAATGGCAGTATCGGTATTGCCGTGGGCGGTAAACACCGCCACCGGCAGCGGGTAGTCCAATGCTTGAATATCCTGTACCAGCTCGATACCGTTGCCATCGGGTAGGCGCAAATCGGTCAGACACAGATCAAACTCGCGCTGACGCAACAATTGGCGCGCTTGCTGGCAGTCTTTGGCCGCTACCGAGTCCAGCCCCATACGGCCCAGGGTAATTTCCAGCAACTCGCGAATATCCGGCTCGTCGTCGATCAGCAGTACGGTGCGTTGGCTCATTGTAGGGTCGCCTCGGGGTTGGGAAAGCGCAGTTTAAAACAGGTTCTGCCCGGCTCGCTGGCGGGGATGGAAACATGAATTTGATTAGCATCGCACAGTTCTTTGACCAGGTATAGACCGAGCCCGGAACCGGCGTTGTGAGTAGTATAGAAAGGCTCGAACAGCTTGCTGATATCGGCTTCGGCAATGCCGGGTCCGTAGTCGATTACTTCAATAATTGGCTGGCCGCTGCGCGGGTCTTGATCGAGGTTTAGCTGTACCTCATTGCGCTGGCTATAGGCCTGGCTATAGCGCAGACCATTGTCGACTAAATTGCTCAGTATTTGGAACAGCTGGTGGCTGTCGAGCTTGCTGCTCAGGCCTTGTTGCTTACAGCGGTATTCAATTTGGCCGCCGTGTTCGGCGCGATAGCGCTGGCAAAAATCCCCGACCCAGTCGTCCAACTCAATGGTACTTAAATTGGGGGCTTGGCGGCGCGACAGCTGCAACACACTTTCGATAATACCGTTAACTCGCTGGCAGTGGTTATCGATAATTTCGGTTAGGCGCCGTTCGTGCTGGGGAATATCTGGTGATTCTTGCAGCAGCTGGTTGGCGTGGCTCAGCGCCCCCAGCGGGTTGCGCACCTCGTGCGCGATAGAGGCGGTTAAGCGACCCAGCGAAGCCAGCTTGAGCTGCTGTGCCTGGTTTTGTACCAGCCGGCTGTCATCGATAAAAATCAGGCTGTCGTCGTCTTGCTGGACAAAGCCAATACGCACCTCACGCAGAGGCTCACGCAGCTGCAGCATCTGCCCGAGGCTGCGCCGGTGGCGGCGCCAAATCTTGTATTGCTCGACTATCTCGGCGGGTAGCAGCGCGATATCAAACGGTGGTGGCGGTAATTCTTTGCCCTCGGTCAGCATGGACAGCGCCGACTGATTGATAATTTCAACCTGGCGCTTGGCATTGACCACGATCACCCCCGTGTACAGCCTCGCCACAATGCGGTGAGTCAGGCGTTGCAGGTAATCGGCGTGGCTCTGCTGTTTTAACACCTGCTGCTCACTCAGGCGCAGGCGTCGGCTAATCGACTGGAAAATGGCCGACACCAAAAACAACAGTGCACCAATGGCGCCGGCAGAAAATATTTGGTGCGCGGCGGTTTGGCTTTTTACCAGCTCGATGCCCAGCAGAATAATGCTGGCGGTGGCCGCCAGGGCATAGTGGCGGCGGCCCTGGATAAACAAACTGGCGGTAATCACACTGACGAAAAACAAATAGCCCAGGCCGCTGCTGCTGCCGCCGCTGCTGTAGCTGAGCAGGCCCAAAAACACTAGGTCGATAAAAAACAGGGTAAAGACTTGCTCGGCCTGTAACTTGGGGTTGCGCCACCACAAATAGGCCAGACTGACCACCGCCAAGGCGCAATAGGCAATATTGCTGCGATAATACAGTTGCTGGTAACTGCTGCCCAAGAATTCGCCGCTGATGCCGCTGACAAACATCAGCAGCAGCAAGCCGCTCAGCGCCAGCCGATAGTAGCTAAATATTTTGAGGATGCGTTCGCTGGAGCCCTGCCAATCCTCGCTGTAAGCTGCCACCCTTAATCCAGATCGTACACGGTCGGAATTGGCTGGCGTTTGTGCTGGGTTTTTAAATATATCGAAATCAACTTTTCCTCAACGTCGGGGTCTTGATTTTTGCCCTCTAAAAAGTCGTCGATCTGCTGGTAGCTTAAGCCCAGCACCTGCTCATCGGCCTTTTGCGGGCTCAGGCACTCAAGGTCGGCGGTGGCGGTTTTCTTTACCAGCTCGGCCGGGGCGCCCAAGTGGGCGGCCAGCTGACGCACTTGGCGCTTGCTCAGCCCGAACAGCGGTGCCAGGTCACAGGCGCCATCGCCCCATTTGGTGTAAAAGCCAGTGACGTTTTCGGCCGAGTGGTCGGTGCCCAGCACCAGCCCCCCGCACAGGCCGGCAATCTCATATTGCACCGCCATGCGACAGCGCGCCTTGACATTGCCCTTAACAAAATCCTGCGCATCGTGGCTGCCCAGTTCCAGGCCAGCAGTCTGCATGGCCGCCAGGGTACTGTCGTGAATGCCATCGGTGCCGGGGTGGATATTGACACTGAGCGACTGACTCGGGCGCACAAAGCTGAGCGACAGCTGGGCATCGTCTTCGTCGTGTTGCACATCGTAGGGCAGGCGCACTGCGATAAACTGGTAGCCAGCCTGCGGGTGTTCGGCCTGCAGGGCCTCGACCGCCAATTGGGCCAGGCGGCCGCAAGTGGTGGAATCGACCCCGCCGCTGATACCCAATACCAGCGCGCGCGCGCCAGAGCGCAACAGCATGGTTTTGATAAAGTGAATTCGGCGCTCGGCCTCGGCGGACGGGTCGATGCTGGGCTGTACTTTCATTTCTGCGATAATTTGGGCCGCTTGCATAGTCGTGTCCCTAGTGGTTGGTGAAGTGGTATATTAAGGGGTTTATGGTACTTTAAGCTATATTTTATGCCATTGTCCGGGTAGACGAAATCACCCCGGCGAAAGGAATTTATATGACTGAGACAGGTTTAAGTGGCTGGCTCGACGGCGCCCGTGCCTGTCCCTCGCCCAACTATAACCAGCGCCCTGCGGCCGAGCCCATCAGTTTGTTGGTGATTCACAATATCAGCCTGCCGCCTGGACAGTTCGGTGGCCCCTATATTGAAGACTTTTTTTGCAACCGTCTCGATTGTGGCCAACACCCCTATTTTGCCAGCATTGCCGGGCTTGAGGTGTCGGCTCATTTTTTGATCGACCGGGCCGGCCGGCTGTGTCAGTTTGTGCCCCTCGAAGGGCGCGCCTGGCACGCCGGCCAGTCCAGCTACGGCGGTCGTCCCAACTGCAACGATTACAGTATTGGTATCGAGCTAGAAGGCGACGATCAACAGGCCTATAGCCAGGCCCAATACCAAGCTCTGGCCAAGTTAAGTGCCGAACTGATCGGCCGTTACCCGCAGCTTGCCAGCGCCGCAACCGGGGCCGAGGCGCGCCTGCCCGGCTTTAATATCTGTGGCCACAGTGATATTGCGCCGGGCCGCAAAACCGACCCGGGTGCCAGCTTTGACTGGGGTCTTTACCAAACTTATCTGGCCCGTGCCCTGTAGTGCCCGTCTAAGCAGTGTGTGTGATTAAAACGAGGAAAGCTCAATGCAATTAACTGTGCTACTTATCGCCCTGGTGTGTGTGCGTTGGTTTGGCGTGCCGGCCTGGGTGCAGCAAGATGGCTGGGTTAAGCCCTGGCTCGATTCGCTGCGCGGCCTCGGCGGCCAGCCCTGGGTCTACTGGGCTATCGCTCTATTGTTACCTCTGGCAATTGTCTATTTTGGCCTCGACTGGGTCGCCGGCAGTGGCTGGCTACTGAGCCTGCTGTTGACTACCTGGGTGCTGCTATACAGTATCGGCAGGGCCGACTTTAAAGCCCAGTTGCAGGCTTTTACCCGCGCCGTCGGCAGTGGCGATTTGCAAAACTGCCTGCGCGCCGCGCGCGCCTTGCAAACCACCCCGGCCAGCGAGGCGCTCAGTAGCCACGAGCCCGAACTCTACCAGCAGACTATGCTCAACGCCGGTTACCGCGCCATGGAGCGACTGTTTGTGGTGTTCTTTTGGTTTGCCACCCTCGGCCCGATAGCGGCGCTGGCTTATCGCCTGTTGCGCCTGTACCAAGACCAGCAACAGCAGCAGCTGCTGGCCGAAGGCGAGCAGGTGCCGCCGGTGCCCCAGGAGCTGGTGGCCCGCATGATTTGGCTGCTGGAATGGCCGGTGGTGCGTCTATTGGCCCTGAGTTTTGCCATTACCGGCAACTTTACCAGTTGCATGCAGCGTTGGCGCCACAGTTTGCTGTGCTTACAGACCCCTTCTAAGCAGGTGTTGGGCAATGCGATTGGCGGGGCGCTGGATTTTGACGCGGATAAGGTGGCCGACAGCGAGTCAATTATCAGTGACCTGGGGGCCATGCAGGCATTGTTTTATCGCACCGGTTTATTTTGGCTGTGCGCCCTGGCCTTGTACCTAATTGTGGCGATTTAAGCTGTTTTTGGTCGAAATTCGCCGAAAATTAGATGGTTTAAAAGATTTTCGGCGACGTTCATTTATGTTGTGGCACTGGGCCCATCTCAGCGGCAATAAACTCTGTTATTATGGTGCGCGAGTAGGGGCCTGCCGAGCGCGGCCTTATTTACACCTGGATTTACCTCTGGCCGCCTCACAAAGGCCGCTCACAGCTGGGGATTGAGCATGCAAGAGTCCGTAGCCGCCAAGCCCAAGAGTCGCGGCGGCAAAGGCGAGCAGACCCGCCAGCAAATCCTCGCCGCGGCGTTGGAGGTGATCGCGGCCCAGGGCTACCGGGCCCTGACCCACCGGGCCATCGCCAAGCAAGCCGGGGTTAGCCTGTCCCTGACTACCTACCACTTTAAAGACCTTGAGGCCCTGCTGCACGACGCCTTCGCCTATTACAAACAGGCCATTCTGGCCGATTATGAAAGCCGCTGGCAGCAGCTCAAAGACAGTAAATTGCAGCAGTGGCTGGCGCACGCCGCCGAGCAAGATTGCCGCCAGCAGCTGTGCCACACCCTGGCCGATTACCTGAGCGAGATAATTGCCGAAGATGTAAAACACCGCGGCCAAGGGGTGGCGGTGGAGATGACCTTCCACTTTGATTTGCATCTGGCGGTGGAGCAGCGCAATTTTGCCTATGAGCTGTGTAATCGGCTCCACCCCGAAATTGTCGAATTTTTCACCAAGCTCAACACCAAAGCACCCGAAGTGGACGCCCACTTACTGCTGGATACGGTGCACTTCCTGCGTTTCCGCTGCCTGGCGGTGCCGACTATGGTAACTGCAGAAGACGCCCATAAGCGGCTTTTGCGACTGCTTCAGACACTCCTGGTTTGTAAGTAGTTACATACCGGAAAGCCTCTTTATATTAAGGCTTTATATCAGCTAGATAGAAGTTAACAAAATAAGCGGGCACAGTCCTTGACGGCGGCGGGGGGGCAACCTATTATGGAAAGCCTCACCGGTCTACCTGTATAAATATACAGCTCCTCGATCAGCACGGACGCCTAGCACTGAACTTCTAGCTGCATATGGGTAAACCGGTGAGCTTTCTTTACCTGCTGTCATAAAATCATCATCCAAGATGATTTTATGACCCCGCCCGCTGCGCGGCGGCGCAGACGCGCGACTCTGCTTGCCTTGACTTCGCTCGCGCTTCAACTTCCTATTGAGAGTTAGCAAGCTTTGCTTGCCGTTTTCCAGCTGCGCTGGTTTTGGCTTGCGCCTTGTTGGGTGGCTTGCGCCACGGCATTACTGTCCGGGGTAGTTAAGTTTGGGGTCAGACCTTTGTGAGTTTGGGGTCAGACCTTTGGGGTTTGGGGTCAGGCCTTTGGGTTTGTGGGGTCAGACCTTTTGGTTTGGGGTCAGACCTTTGGGTTTTGGGTCAGACCTTTGGGTTTTGGTTTTTCGGCTGCGCTGGTTTTGCTTGCGCCACCTGGGGTTTGGGGGTGGGTCTTTTTGGGTTCGTGTTTCTTGGTTAAGCTCGGTATGATGCCAGCTTTAACGATTGCCATTGAGAAACGCCGATGCCGTCATTTGATATTGTCTCCGAAGTCGATAAGCACACGCTCACCAATGCGGTGGATCAATCCAATAGGGTGGTGACCACTCGCTTTGATTTTAAAGGGGTGGATGCGGATTTTGTGCGCAATGACTATATCATTACCATTCGCGCCGATGAGGAGTTTCAGGTCGAGCAGATGTTCGATATCTTGCAGAGCGATCTGCACAAAAATAAAATCGATATCAAGTGCTTAGAGCGCAAGGATATTCAGGCCTCGGGCAAGCAAAACAAAATGGATGTGGTGGTGCGCACCGGTATCGACAGCGATTTGGCGCGTAAAATCGTCAAAATGATCAAAGATAAAAAGCTAAAAGTGCAGGCCCAGATCCAAGGTGATCAGGTTCGGGTAACCGGCAAAAAGCGCGATGACCTGCAAACCGTGATTGCCATGCTGCGCGAGCAGGAACTGGGCATGCCGCTGCAGTTCGATAATTTTCGCGATTAATATCAGCCCCGCTTAAGACGGAATTTCTATGACCAACGCCTGGTTTGGCCCCGAGATGCGCGCGGCCATTTTTAATCGCCGTATGCTCACCTGTATATTCACCGGGGCCGCCTCTGGCCTGCCGCTGTATGTGCTGATTCAACTGGTGCCCCTGTGGCTGCGCGATAGTGAGGTGGGGCTAAAAGAGATCGGCTTTTTTACCATGGTCACCTTCCCCTATACCTGGAAGTTTCTGTGGGCGCCGCTGCTCGATCGCTTCAGCCTGCTGCCCATTGGCCGACGCCGCAGTTGGTTGCTGGTGACACAGCTCGGTTTGATTGCCAGCATAGCGGCGCTGGGTTTTTGGCAACCGCAGCAAGACCTTGGTCTAATCGCCGTGATCTGTATTTTGGTGGCGGTGCTTAGCGCCACCCAAGATGTTGCCATTGACGCCTTTCGGCGCGAAATGCTGCCTGATGCTGAACTGGGTATGGGTACCAGCATCCATGTGCAGGCCTATCGCATTTCTGGTTTATTACCCGGTGGCCTATCGTTGATTCTGGCCGACCACGCCAGCTGGGAAACGGTATTTTTGGTGACCGGCTCATATATGCTGATTGGCCTGGTGATGACCTTGCTTGTGAAAGAGGTAGTGGCCGAAGAGTTGCGCCCCAAGACCATGCGCGAGGCGGTGGTTGAGCCTTTTAAAGAATTTGTTGGTCGCAACGGTAAGCGTGGCGCCTTGTTAATACTGGGTTTTATGTGCCTGTATAAATTTGGCGACAACCTGGCAGTGGCTCTGTCGACTCCGTTTTACTACGATTTAGGCTTTAGCAAATCAGAAATTGGTGTAGTGGCTAAAAATGCTGGGCTCTGGGCATCCATAGTTGGGGCCCTGTTTGGCGGCGCCATTATGATCCGCACCGGCATTAACCGCGCCCTGTGGATGTTTGGTTTTGTCCAGCTGGTATCCATTTTGGGTTTTGCCCTATTGGCATATGTGGGCGCTAATATCTGGGTTTTAGCCGGGGCGATTATTTTGGAATATTTGGGCGTGGGCCTCGGTACCGCGGCGTTTACCGCCTATATGGCCCGTATCACCAACCCGCTGTTTGCCGCCACCCAGTTTGCACTGCTGTCAGCCCTGGCGACCCTGCCACGTACCGTGGCCGCCGGGCTGTCCGGTTTTTTGGTGGAGTCCATGGGCTGGGTGACCTTTTTCTTTTTCTGTGTATTAACCGCCATACCCGGCATGTTGCTGCTGTTTAAGGTGGCCCCCTGGGGCGATGACCCAGAATCCATTAACAAGAATATGTAATTTTAAAATCCGGCAGAGTAATTATGCTTTGCTCTCTAAGGTTGCCAGCGGTGGGCCTTGGCAACCCGCTCCCCAATAAATTCGACCCCCTCTGCCAATAGCAGGCCTTTTTGCCGCTCGTAGGCGGGGCCGGCGGGCAGTGAAATTTTGGCCTGGCTGTTAATAACCCGGTACCAGGGCAGTTTGCTGCCCCGGGGCAGCCGCCCCATCAGCTTACCCACATGGCGGCTGTGGTTGGGGTAGCCGGCAAGTTTGGCCACTTGGCCATAGGAGGCGGTATAGCCTGTGGGGATACTGCCGACAATATGAAAAACCGCCTGGCTAAATTCATCCATGGCCTGGCTCATAGACTCTACTCATAAAGAAAATATGTTACGACTGATTTGTTTTGTGTTAACACTGGTGTGCAGCCAAAGCCTGTGGGCAGGCCGCGTGGTATTAAATAATGGCGATAGCTTACAGGGTGAGCTGCTTGGAATCGAGGCGCAAAAGCTGCGCTGGCGTTCACCAGTACTGGGCGAGCTGAGTATTGAGCTGGATAAGATCGACAGTTTTAACAGCAGCACCCTGGTCAAGATCAGCGGCCACCAGGGCCCTTGCACCGTGCTTGGGGTAGAGGCTAAACAACTCAGCTACAGCTGTGAAGACAACGGCCACAACCTGACCGAGTTGAGCGCCCTGCAGGCCATTACCCCCTATGAAGATCACTTTAATGCCGGTGTCGAGCTGAATGCTAAATTGGGTCTGGCCGGGGTCTTGTCTCGGGGTAACAAAGATGAGGACGACTGGGACCTAAACGGCCAGCTCGAAGCCAAACACGGCGACTACCGCCACCAGGCCGGCTTTAACTACGACTACACTGACAAATTGGCCCAGGCCGCCCGAATTGAAGACTACAAGCTCGATTACCAGCTCGATTGGTTTTTTAAAGAGCGCTGGTTTTTATACGGCGATATTAGCCACGAAATGCTCGAATCCAAAAATATCGACCAGCGCAGCGGCCTAGGCCTCGGTGTGGGCTACCAAGTTTACCAGCGCCAAGACCTAAGTCTCGCCTTAGAGACGGGCCTAAACGGCCGCCGCGAGCGCCAGCGCAACGTCGAAGACAGTGATCAGCACCTAAACTGGCAGTGGGCTTTAAACCTCAAGTGGCAACTGCTAGAGCGGGCCACTTTATTCCACAAGCAAAAGCTGTCCTATTCCCTGCAAACCAGCGAAGACTGGGAGCTGGACACCCAGACCGGCCTGGATATCCCCCTCGGCTACGGCCTCTCCACCGCCTTGAGCTTCGACTACGATTACGACCAGCTCCCCGCCCAAGGGGCCCAAAAGAAAGATACCCGCCTAACCATCGGCCTGGCCTACCAGTGGTAGCCCGCGCCCTATACAGGACACCCAAGTAAAGCCCCCAGTTAGCGGCTCTGAGCCGGTAAAGAACCGCTAAGTCAGCTTGTAATTAGGGGGCCAGCCGCCATATCCTAGCCATAGCGCCAGCACCCGGCTGGCACTTAATCCAGCAGGAGTTAACAGTGCGAGGCCTATTTCTATTATTTATCGTGATGCCGGTACTAGAGCTGTGGCTACTGATTCAGGTCGGCAGCCAGATCGGTGCCCTCAATACCATTGGCCTGGTATTCCTGACGGCTATCGCGGGCACCTGGCTGTTGCGCCAGCAGGGCCTTCGCACCCTGTTGCAGGCGCGCACCAAGATGGACAGCGGTGAAATGCCCGCCAAAGAGATGGCTGAGGGCATCTGCCTGGCCGTGGGTGGTGCGCTGCTGTTAACCCCGGGCTTTGTCACCGATGCCATCGGCTTTGCCTGTTTAATCCCCGGTATTCGCACCGCTATCTTGGCTTTCTTTATGCGCCATGTGCAGGTGCACAGTGTCCACAGCCAGGGCTTTCACTACCAGCAATATCGGCAGCCGGGCCAGGGCGATACTATCGACGGCGAATGGGAGCGCAGCGACAGCGCCGAGCGGCGGGTAATTGAGCCAGAGCCGGACGACGATAAACGCCCATAGGGCTGGTGCAGTGCGTAAAAACTTCCCTCTGGGCGCTTGAAATCTCCCCAAAGTCCCCAATCTTCCTAAAGCGCGTAAAAATTTGCCGCCCAGGGCTTGAAACCCCGGGTGGCGGCACAATATAGGCATCTAGACCGGCATTGCTGGTACGGATACGGACGCCCCGAGACTTTTAGTCGAGCGAGCTGTAAAGCTCTGGGCGCCATAGATCAATACGCCTTCTTGCAAGGTTAAAAACATTTGGAGAAAGTTGATGAAAATTCGTCCTTTACACGATCGGGTTGTAGTTCGTCGCCAGGAAGAAGAAGCGACCAGCGCCGGTGGTATTGTTTTGCCAGGTTCGGCCCAGGAAAAACCCGCTCAGGGTGAGGTAGTTGCCGTGGGCAATGGCCGTATACTGCAAAGTGGTGAGGTTAAGCCTCTGGATGTAAAAGTTGGCGACAAAGTTGTATTTGGTAAGTACACCAGCAACACCGTTGAAGTAGACGGCGAAGAGCTGCTGATTCTCAACGAAAGCGAAATCTTTGGTGTGTTGGAAGCCTAAGCACGCTTCCCAACAACCCCCTAAGCAACAAATTTGAAGGAATTTTAAAGATGGCTAAAGACGTATTATTTGGTGATGACGCTCGCCAACGCATGCTGGTCGGTGTGAACATTCTGGCCGACGCGGTAAAAACCACCCTGGGCCCCAAAGGCCGCAACGTAGTACTGGATAAGTCTTTCGGTGCCCCCACCGTAACCAAAGATGGTGTTTCCGTTGCCAAAGATATCGAGCTGGAAGACAAGTTCGAAAACATGGGCGCGCAAATGGTTAAAGAAGTGGCCTCTAAAGCTTCTGACGATGCCGGTGACGGCACCACTACCGCCACCGTACTGGCCCAGGCCATTGTCAACGAAGGCCTCAAGTCCGTTGCCGCTGGCATGAACCCCATGGATCTCAAGCGCGGTATTGACAAGGCCGTTGCCGCGGCGGTTGAGCATGTGCAGTCCATCGCCCAGCCCTGTGCCGACAGCAAGTCTATCGCCCAGGTAGGTACCATCTCTGCTAACTCCGACGAGTCCATCGGTGGCATCATCGCCGAAGCCATGGAAAAAGTTGGCAAAGAAGGCGTTATCACCGTTGAGGAAGGTAACTCCCTAGAGAACGAGCTGGACGTCGTAGAAGGTATGCAGTTCGATCGCGGCTATCTGTCCCCCTACTTCATCACCAACCAGGACAATATGAGCGTTGAGCACGAAGCGCCCTTTATCCTGCTGGTTGACAAAAAAATCTCTAACATCCGCGAGCTGTTGCCTACCTTAGAAGGCGTTGCTAAAGCCGGTAAGCCACTGATCATCATCGCCGAAGATGTTGAAGGCGAAGCCCTGGCCACCTTGGTGGTTAACAATATGCGCGGCATTGTTAAAGTTGCCGCTTGTAAGGCCCCTGGCTTCGGTGACCGTCGCAAGGCCATGCTGCAAGATATCGCCACCCTGACCGGCGCCACCGTAATCTCTGAAGAGGTTGGCCTGGATCTGGAAAGCGCCACCTTGGAGCACCTGGGTACCGCCAAGCGTGTAACCATGAGCAAAGAAAACACCACCGTGGTTGACGGTGCTGGCGACCACGGCGAAATCGAAGCCCGGGTTACCCAGATCCGTGCCCAGATCGAAGAGACCTCTTCCGATTACGACCGCGAAAAACTGCAAGAGCGTGTGGCCAAGCTGGCCGGCGGTGTTGCAGTAATTAAGGTTGGCGCCGCCACCGAAGTCGAAATGAAAGAGAAAAAAGCCCGCGTAGAAGATGCCCTGCATGCTACCCGCGCCGCGGTTGAAGAAGGTGTTGTGCCCGGCGGTGGTACCGCTCTGCTGCGCGCCGTTGCCGCCATTGCCGACCTGGAAGGTGCCAACGAAGACCAGACCGCTGGTATTGGCATCGCCCGCCGCGCCATGGAAGCCCCACTGCGCCAGATCGTTGCCAACGCCGGTGACGAAGCCTCAGTAGTGGCCGACAAGGTTAAGCAAGAGTCCGGTAACCAAGGCTATAACGCCGGTACCGGCGAGTACGGTGATATGCTGGAGATGGGTATCCTCGACCCCGCCAAAGTAACCCGCACCGCACTGCAGGCCGCCGGTTCTATCGCTGGTTTGATGATCACCACCGAAGCCATGGTCGCCGACAAGCCCGCCGAAGCTGGCGCTGGCGGTGGCATGCCTGATATGGGCGGCATGGGCGGAATGGGTGGCATGGGCGGCATGATGTAAACGTCCTGACTTAAACCCATTAAGTCTCAAAAAGCCCGCAGCCTTTGGTTAGCGGGCTTTTTTATTGCCTGTTTGTTTTAACCGGCCTTATGGATGTTGCATTAAATCTTGTAAATTCTAGGGTTCGGTTCAGTGGCTGCTGGTGAATCAGTTTGTCGCAGAAACTACTCAGGCCTGGATGTCTTAGCGCTCTGACTTTAATTAAATGAGAATGATTGATGTTTACATATGTCCGAGTTAATATCGCCACTTTTATTCGGGGCAAGGCTATGCAACCATCATCTTCTTTTATGGCCGTTTTGGCGCTAAGCCTGGGTTTGGGGGCTTGCAGCCAAAGCGCTACCCAGGCACCCGCCTCGTCCCAGGTTAAACAAATGGATCATGCCCCAGCTGTCGCCAGCTTATACGACTACCAGCTCAGCACCGCCAGTGGCGAGCCGCGCTCAATGGCCGAGCTATTGGCCGAGCTAGCAAGCGCCGATGTGATTATGGTGGGGGAGTGGCACGCGCACCCGGCGGTACATTTATTTCAAGCCAAACTGATGGCTGCCCTGGCGGCTGAGTCGCGCCCCCTAAGCCTATCGATGGAGCATTTTACCCGTGCAGACCAAGCAGAGTTAGACCGCTATCTGGCCGGTGAGATTGGTGAAAGCAGCCTGCTAAAAAACACCGCCGCCTGGGATAACTACAAAAGCGATTACCGACCCTTAGTTGAAATTGCACGCCAGCAGAAACTGCCGGTAGTGGCGGCCAATGCGCCACGCAAATTGGTTAAGTGTGTCGGCCGCGAGGGGCCGGAGTATCTCGATAGCCTGGCCCCAGAGGCGCGATCTCTGGTTGCCGCC
>JAOXRV010000580.1 GCA_025800435.1 Cellvibrionaceae bacterium
AGGTCGAGATTGTATTCACGCTCCAGCCGCTCTTGGATAATCTCCATATGCAGCATGCCGAGGAAGCCACAGCGAAAGCCAAAACCCAGTGCATCGGAGCTTTCGGGCTCATAAAACAGCGAGGCATCATTTAGAGTCAGCTTGGCCAGGGCATCACGAAAGCTCTCGTAGTCATCCGAGCTGATCGGGAACAGGCCCGCGTAGACCTGGGGCTTAACCTTTTGGAAACCGGGCAGCGCCTCGACTTCAGTGGTTTTGGCGTGGGTAATGGTATCCCCCACCGGGGCGCCATGAATATCTTTAATACCGGCCACCACATAACCCACCTCACCGGCTTTTAGCTCACCAGTGGGGTGGCGCTTGGGGGTAAATATGCCGACGCCATCGACAATATGGGCCTTGTCGGTCGACTTGGTAATAATTTTGTCTTTGACCTTGAGGCTGCCTTGTTTGACACGTACCAGCGACACTACGCCAAGGTAGTTATCAAACCAAGAGTCGATAATCAGCGCCTGTAAATCGCCGTCTACGTCCCCTTCGGGGGCGGGCACCGAATGCACCAGCTCTTCTAAAACATCTTCAATGCCCAAGCCAGATTTGGCGCTGCAACGCACCGCTTCCATCGCCTCGATACCGATAATATCTTCAATTTCCTGGGCCACTCGCTCTGGCTCGGCCTGGGGCAGGTCCATTTTATTGAGTACTGGAATCACCTCCAGCCCCTGTTCGATGGCGGTGTAGCAGTTGGCTACCGACTGGGCCTCTACCCCCTGGGCCGCGTCGACCACCAACAGCGCCCCTTCACAGGCGTACAGAGAACGCGATACTTCATAGGAGAAATCCACATGCCCTGGGGTATCAATAAAATTGAGCTGGTAGGTCAGGCCGTCCCGAGCCTTGTAGTTGAGGG
>JAOXRV010000145.1 GCA_025800435.1 Cellvibrionaceae bacterium
GATAAGGGCGAAAGCATTCGGGTCTTCCCCCTGTCTAACTGGACTGAGCTGGATATTTGGCAGTATATCCACTTAGAAGAGATTCCCATTGTACCCCTATACCTGGCCGCCAAGCGCCCGGTGGTGGAGCGCGACGGTGTACTGATTATGGTCGACGATGAGCGTATGCCACTGGAAGAGGGCGAAGAAGTACAAGAGAAAATGGTACGTTTTCGCACCCTGGGCTGCTACCCGCTCACGGGCGCGGTCGAGTCCGAGGCCGCCAGCCTGCCCGATATTATTCAAGAAATGTTATTGACCACCACCTCTGAGCGCCAGGGTCGGGTGATCGACCACGACAGTGCCGGCTCAATGGAGAAGAAAAAACAGGAGGGCTACTTCTAATGTCCCACCAGTCCAATTTAATCGCCGAAGATATTCACGCCTACCTGGCCCAGCACGAGCAAAAAGAACTGCTGCGCTTTTTGACCTGTGGCTCGGTGGATGACGGTAAATCGACCCTGATCGGCCGCCTGTTGCACGACTCTAAAATGATTTACGAAGATCAGTTAGCGGCCATCGAAGCCGATACCAGCAAGCACGGCACCACCGGCGAAAAGCTCGACCTGGCCTTATTGGTAGACGGCCTGCAAGCCGAGCGCGAGCAGGGCATTACCATCGATGTGGCCTATCGCTATTTTTCCACCGCCGCGCGCAAATATATTATTGCCGATACCCCGGGGCACGAGCAGTACACCCGCAATA
>JAOXRV010000617.1 GCA_025800435.1 Cellvibrionaceae bacterium
CTGTTGGACAAAGAGTACGAGACACTTTACTCCCAGTACCAAAACCGGGACGACCGCTACTTCTCCGGCCGCGGCCGCACCATTTCACTGAGCTTTGATACTGAGTTTTAAGCTTAGTTGGCTGTCAGTCCCCGGGCCGGGGGCTGACTGCACCGCTCGCCTGAGCGCTTAAGTAAGTGCCATTCGGACTAGCAGGCTATTGAAAAACTACCTGCATTATTCGTATGCGCCGCCCGGCCACAGCCGCCAGTAACAAGCCCAGCAAACCGAACCCTAAACCGCCCAGTGCCGGCACCGCCTGGGTTCGGGCGGCTGCCGCTTGTACCGAGCGAAAGGGCCTGCTTCAGGTTTATTGCCTAAACTGACAATAAATTGTGTTTAACCCGCGCGCCCTACTGGCCCCTAGCGAATGGGTCTTATGGCCACCCGGTCACACAAGCCATTTTGATTAAATAGCAGGCAATGCTACACTTTGCGTAACTATGTAATACATTTTGGCCTTATTATGAAA
>JAOXRV010000623.1 GCA_025800435.1 Cellvibrionaceae bacterium
CACGGGGCCGAGCGGCCCGCTGCGGGCAAGGCCAGGTTTGAGGCCATGCTGGGCCAGCCCTACCCCCTAGAGCAGCCAGCCACAATTGGCCAAACCGGCGCCGAAGTTAGCCCTTACACACGACAGCCGCTAGGCATTAGCTACCCCAAGGCCGATGTCGCGGAGTTGTATCAACATATCGACAAGGCCAAGGCCGACTGGCGTAAGGCCAGTGTCGAGACCCGGGTGGGCATCTGTATGGAGATGCTGCAGCGCTGTAGCGAGCAGCTGTTTGAAAACGCCCACGCCACCATGCACACCTCTGGCCAGAGCTATATCATGGCCTTTGCCGGCTCCGGCGCCAACGCCCTGGACCGGGGTTTAGAGGCGTTGGCCTACGCCTATAAAGCCATGAAAGACGTGCCCGAAACCGCCACCTGGGCGCGCAAGTTCGGCGCCGATGGCGAGGCCAAATTAGAGAAGCACTTCCGCCTGATGCCCCGAGGGGTCGGTGTGGTAATCTGCTGCGCCACCTTCCCCCTGTGGAATGGTTACCCCGCCCTGACCGCCAGCCTGGCCACCGGCAACCCAGTGGTGATAAAGCCCCACCCCGCCGCCATCTTGCCGGTGGCGCTGATGGTCAGCCGCTGCCGCGAAATTTTGACCGAGGCCGGCTTTGATCCCAACCTGGTCACCCTGGTGGCCGACACCCGAGAAGAGCCCGCCACCATGGCCTTGTTAGAGCACCCGGATACCGCGATTATCGACTTTACCGGCAGCCCCGGCTTTGGCAGCTGGATCGAGCAGAACTGCGCCGATAAATTGGTCTACACTGAAACCGCCGGCTGCAACTCGGTGGTGGTGGAATCGACCAGCGATCTTGCCGCCATGGCTAAGGCCATTGCCCACTCCCTGTGCCAGGCCTCGGCGCAGATGTGTACCAGTGTGCAGAATGTGCATATTCCCAAAGGCGGCATTGTCGCCGGCGGCGAGCACAAAAGTTTTAACGAGGTCAGCCAGGCTATTGTCGAGGCGGTGGAAGCCCAGTTGGCCAGCCCCAAAAATGCCGCCTTTTTGTGTGGCACCCTGGTGGACGACAATATTTACCAAACCATCGCGCGTTTGCGCACCGCCGGCGCCGAACGCGGCCGCATTCTGCGCGAGTCTGGCCCTTACCAGAACCCCGGCTTCCCCGAGGCGCGCACCGCCACCCCGCTGATTATCGAAGTCAGCACCTGCGAAGCGGATCTGTACCGGGAAGAGCTGTTCGGCCCTATCTCCTTTATGATTAAGGGCGACAGCGCCGAGGACTGCCTGGCCGCCGCGACCCGCGATGCAAAAGAGTGCGGGGCAATTACCTCCCATGTGTACTCGGTTAACGATGAGTTCTTAGATAAAGCCATCGACGCCTACCATGTGGCCGGCGCTTCGCTTGCCTGCAACCTAATGGGCATGCCCATTAACTTTGCAGCGGCCTATAGCGACTTTCACGTGAGCGGCTTAAACCCGGCGGGCAATGCCTGCCTGGCGGATTTGGCCTTTGTCACTAACCGCTTTCGCATAGTGCAAAGTAAAATAATGGCCGGCTAGGGCTGGCAAACGATCAAGACCAATAACAATAATGGAAATAAAGACGTGAACTTCAAAGAACTAAACCAATTAAACGGCATCGAAAAGCTGCGCCGACTGGCCGAGTCAGATCAGCGCCAGGGCATGGCCGCCAACTTGGATTACCGGGTGGTGAATTTTGGCGAGGGTTTTGTGGAATACCAATATCAACTTAAAGAGCGCCATATCAACCTCAACGGCACCCTCCACGGCGGTATTATGGTCACCCTGCTCGACACCGCCATGGGTGCGGCGGCCATGAGCCTATTGGCCCCAGGTGAAAACCACACCATGAGCGATATCAGTACCAAGTTTATTCGCCCAGTAAGCCGTTATGACGATGTGCTGACCGTGCGCGCCGAGGTGGAAAACGCCGGCCGCCGCACCTTGGCAACCATTGGCTCCATTCACAATAAAAAAGGTAAGTTAGTGGCCCGCGCCATCGGCTCGGCCATGAAAATTTAAACGGAGCCCGACCAGTATGAATCGCCAACAATTGCTCGACAGCCTAAAGCTACCCGCCATTTGCGCGCCGATGTTTTTAATCAGCGGCCCCGATATGGTGATCGAAGCTTCTAAGGCCGGCATGCTCGGTTGCTTCCCCACCACCAATGCCCGCAGCACGGAAATTTTAGATCAGTGGATGGCGCAAATCAGCGTCGAGTTGGGTGATTTACCCTGGGCAGTGAATATTGTGGTACACCCCTCATACCCGCGCCGGGATGCGGACTTGGAAATTATTAAAAAATACAAACCCCCCATTGTTATCACCGCCCTGGGCAGCCCCAGCCATGTAATGCAAGAAGTACACGCCTACGGTGGCATTGTACTGGCTGATGTAATCTCACCGAGTTTTGCCAAAAAAGCCGTCGCCGCCAGGGCCGATGGCCTAATCCTAGTTGCCGCCGGAGCCGGCGGTCACACCGGCGCGCTATCGCCCTTTGTGTTTGTGCGCGAGGTACGCGAGTTTTGGGATGGCTTGTTAATTTTAGGTGGCGGCCTGGCCAGCGGTGCCGATATTCACGCCGCCGAGATAATGGGCGCGGATATGGCCAACCTGGGCACCCGTTTTATTGCCACCGCCGAAAGCATGGCCCAAGACGGATATAAACAAATGGTGGTAGATGCCAGTGCCGACGATATCATGGTGTCCGATGCTATCACCGGGGTTAAAGCCAATTGGATGATCCCCTCTTTGATCAACGCCGGTTACGACCCACGCAATATGCCCAGCGCCAAGGGCATTAACTTTGCCGAGGCCGGCGCCGACAAGAAAAAGTGGAAAGATATTTGGTCTGCCGGTCAGTGTGTAGGGGCCAGCAAATCGGTACAGCCCATTAGCGAACTGGCCGCCGATTTAATTGAGGAATATCAAGCGGCCAAAGCCAAATAATAGGCAGCGATCATCAGGGTCTTTGATGATATTTAGATTAGGGTACCGAATAACTCGGTGACGCTCAGGCCTTGCAGATGTATGCTTTAAGGTCCCGCTGAGCATCATCGAGTTATTCAGAGCT
>JAOXRV010000628.1 GCA_025800435.1 Cellvibrionaceae bacterium
CGACTTACTGTTGTGTTTAAATGCGCCGGAATTGGGCGAGGCCTTTATTGCCGATACGATGGCCGAGGCCTGCCCTGAGTGCGTAAAAATAGCGCGGCTTGAGCCCAGCGCAGATTTTCCCGATCGCAATCCGGATCAGCAACTTAAGCTGTTTCACTATCGCTATGAAGGGGCAGGGGCGCTGCCATCAGAGCGCCAATAGGTAGCGCATATAGTCGGCCAGCTTAATCGAACTCTCGTGTTTTAGTTTGTAACGCAATAGCTGGCTACGGGTTTGCGGCTCGGCCTTGCCTGGGTTACTGTGGCCCAGGTATTCGGGCTTGCTTTCAATGGCTGCCAACAGGGTAAAGCCGCTTTTACTTAACACCGCTTGGTCTAGGGCCTCTAGCGCCACCGTGCTGCCGTATTCAAGGTAGCCGTTATCGGCCAGCCATAACATGGCGCTAAAACAGGCCTGGTGGCGATCGCTGGGTAAACCAAAATCATCCGGGCAGTCGGCGCCGTTAATGTCTTCGGTGTAGATCATTGCCCGGCGTGGAAAGTGACGGTAGAGCTGCAATAAAATACGGGCGCTGTCCCGGTAAAAATCATCGATATGTAAATCGCTCATGATTGGGCGTAGGGCTCGATAAAGCGAGCGAAGCGACCAATGGCATCACTCAGTTCTTCCTTGCGCGGTAGGAACACAATGCGGAAGTGATCCGGCTCGGGCCAGTTAAAGGCGCTGCCCTGAACCAGCAGCACTTTTTCCTGGCGCAGAAAATCCAACACCATGCGCTCATCGTCGTGAATCTTGTGGTGATTTAAATCCAGCTTGGGAAATAAATACAGGGCGCCTTGGGGTTTAACACAGCTGACACCGGGAATATCCGCCAGTGCCTGATAGCCAATATCGCGCTGCTCTAACAGGCGCCCGCCGGGCAGAATGAGTTCGTTAATACTCTGGTAGCCGCCCAGCGCTGTTTGCACTGCATACATGGCCGGCACATTGGCACATAAGCGCATAGAGGCCAGCATATCCAAACCTTCGCGGTAGCCGCGCGCACGCTCTTTGGCGCCGGACACAATCATCCAGCCGCAGCGAAAACCCGCCAGTCGGTAGGCCTTGGACAGACCGTTAAAGCTGACGCAAACAATGTCTTGGGCCAGTTTGCCGAGCGGGGTAAACTTGGCATCGTCATACAGAATTTTGCTGTAGATTTCATCGGCAAACAGCACCAGATTGTGCTGGCGCGCCAGTTCTACCAGCTGTTCTAACATCGCCAGGCTGTAAACCGAGCCGGTGGGGTTATTGGGGTTGATAATTACCAGGGCCCGGGTTCGATCGGTGATTTTAGCTTTGATATCGTCCAGATCGGGTTGCCAATCGGCTTGCTCGTCGCAGCGATAGTGCACCGGCTTGCCGCCGCCTAGGCTCACGGCGGCGGTCCACAAGGGGTAGTCGGGGGCGGGCACCAGAATTTGGTCGCCGTCGTTTAGCAGGGCCTGG
>JAOXRV010000646.1 GCA_025800435.1 Cellvibrionaceae bacterium
CAGTGCTATCTCGCTGGTTTCGTCGCCAAGCCTGGTTGGAAGGTTAACATCTTCAGTCCAGCCGCCATTGTGGGCTGCGCTTTTATAGCTGTAGCCCATGCTAAGCCGCAATAGGTTAAACTTGCCCATATTACGCTGGGCTTTTTGCTCGGCTTCGGCTTCTAGGCTTGCCTGTTCCAGTGCCGCTGGTATATCGTCGGTCTGTTCGCCATACACGGCTTCGATAAGTGCGCGTGCGTCCTCTGGCATGGAAAATCCGCCCTGTTGTTCGAGCTTGCGGATCCCCAGCCACAGCTGGCCAATGTTTGGGTAGACATAGGCCGTTCCTGGAATTAGTTTAACTAACCAGTTCTTATCCTCTACTTGATTTGGGTCAGGCGAAAGGATATAAAATACAGGCGGCTCCCGGTGCTCTAATTTATCAGTACTGATGTCACCCGCTAGAGTTCGGCAGTGTCTTTGTTGGCGGCCCACCCGCTGTATCAAAAGGTCAATCGGCGCTAAGTCGCTAATCATTATGTCGAAATCCAAGTCTAGGCTCTGTTCGACAACTTGGGTTGCAATCAGAATTTGCCCGTTTCGTATTTGGCTGTTTGATTGTTTGCCAAATTTGCTCAGTACACGCTGCTCAATCACCTGGCGATCCATCAATGCAAAGCGACTGTGAAACAAATCTAATTTATTTGTGTCTATCTCGCCGTCATTGTTCAGTTG
>JAOXRV010000675.1 GCA_025800435.1 Cellvibrionaceae bacterium
AAAGGAGTCGGCCAGGTAAATTAAAAAGCCGACATTGGCCACCTCGTTAAAGTTGGCGATCAAGCGTTCAAACAACACCGAGTTAAAGGGCACATAGCCCATATACAAGCCCAGCCCCGAGCTGATAACCCACAGCTCTGGCCCAGTTAAGCCGGCTTGAAACGCCAGGGTTGAACCGGCGCACAGGCCCAGGCCCACAATCACCATCAAGTGGTTGATGGCCAGGGCGCGGCGGTTGTCTTTAATCATCACCATGGCGGCGATCATTAGCAGCACAATCAGCGCAATCGGCAGCTCGGTCAAGGTAAAAATCTCGGGCGAATCCTGGTAGCCCAACTCGGCCCAGATATCGGCCATAAAATTATCGCGCAGGTCGCGCAATACCGTCAGCAGCAAATAAGCGGCCACCAGCAGGCTTAAACCAAAGCCGTATTTTTTCAGCAGCGCCAGGCGCTGGGCGCCATCCATGGGCTTGCGCTCATGGCGGGCGCGAATATCGCCCGCATCCGGGGCCGGTATTTGCTGCAGCAGCAGCGCCGAAATAATCAGCGGCGGGAAGAACACCATACCGGTGACAAAGGGCATCCAAAATTCCGATACCCCCCAGCTCAACATTAAATAGGCGCCCACGGATTTAACCACCCCCGAGGCCACAATAAAGCTGGCGCACAAGCCGGCGGCCAAAATCTCGGTAACTCGCCGGCCCTCTAAATAGCCAAATACAAAACCCCACACCATGCCCAACGGCAAGCCATTTAAAAACATAAACGGGATATTATAAGGCGCCGGCACCAGCGCAAAACCCAGCAGCGCCAGGGCGGCAATACTAATTAGCAGTAAAATACCATGGGCTCGGTTTTGCCCAGCCAGCTCAGATACTACTTTGATGCCAATAAACTTAGACAGCGCATAACCCAAAATTTGCGCGATAAGATACAGCACTTTTAAGGATATACCCCAGTAGGCCAGATCCGCATACAGCCCCACTGCAATGGGTTTGCGAAACGCGTACATACAGGAGTATGTGGCAAACGCCAGCGAGGCCACCAACAAGCAAAACAGCAGTTGATTATCTTTTTGTAAACGGGCCAGCAGTGCTTTCATTACTTCACCGATAAAACTTGTGGTATATACCAGAAGACTAATGTAACAAGATGACAATCACGTGACAAAGCTAACGCTCAACCGTGACCTGAATCTCAATCGCATTGTGCAACCACCATTCGCGGTCGTACTCAATCGGCTGCTCATGCTGGTTAAAGCGGGTCCGCTGCAGAAAAATACAAAAACTGCCGTCCGCCACCCCCAGCAACTCCGCCTGCTCACGATTGAGCGCGGTGGGTTTAATACTGACCTCCTCGCGCTTGACCTCAATACCGTAAAAATCACCCAGTATGGTGGTTATCGACCCGGCCAAATCGTGCCCCAGCAAGCCGGGCACCAGGGCCGAATTAAGCTCGATACTTTCGAGCAGCACCAGGCGTTCATCGATACTGCGGCGACGCTCTAGGCAGATCATTTTATCGCCCCGCCCAAGTCCGAGTTTTTCGCCTTGCTCCTTATTGCGACAAGCTGACTCCGCAGCGCTGAGCAGCTCGGTACTGGGCACCCGCCCTTGCTGCATAGCGCAGGCGCTGAAATTAAAGCGGGCGGTGGGGTCAAAGCAAAGCTTGGCCGGGCTAACAAACCAGCCGCGCCGGTTAGAGCGGTAGATAATACCCTCGCGCTCAAGCTGGGACAGGGCGATGCGCAGAGTTACCCGGGTGGTGTGGAACTCGGTCATCAGCTCCCGCTCGGAGGGCAGCTTGTGGCGGTAATCGGCCTCGGCGGCGCGAATCCGGGCCAATAGCTTTTGATAGATGGCTGCGTACAGCGGGGCGTGGGAATCGTTATTCATGCACTTGTCATATCGGTGGAAGAAAAGGAAAAGTGACTAACCTTGCCAAGCTGCCAGCCGTCAATAATAACAGCTGCAATATGGCAATTATATTACAAAGCCGGGTTTTAGCGCCAATTGCCTACAACGACTAAAATTGCCTTGATTTAGGGATTTTGCGGCCTATAATCGCCATCATTATCTGGAATATACCAGTTACATTAAACAGGTTAATACCCCATGCACGACACGCAAGAACACTACCTACTGCTAACACCCGGCCCGCTCACCACCAGCGACACCGTACGCCAGTCTATGCTCAAAGACTGGTGCACATGGGACGACGATTACAATCAATTGGTGCAGAGCGTGCGCCGCGACCTAGTACGCCTGGCGCTAAACCCCCAAGGCGACAGTGCGGCAGCCGAAGCACAGCACGACAACGCTTATACCGCGGTATTGATGCAGGGAAGCGGCACCGCCTCGGTCGAGGCCACCCTCGGCACCGCCATTGGTCCCGACGACAAACTGCTGATCTTAAGCAATGGTGCCTACGGCCAGCGCATGGCCGAAATCGCTCGCTACCTGGGGCTCAACCATCAGCTGCAAGAGCACAACGAGCTGGACGAAATTAACCTTGAGCGTTTAACCCAAACCCTGGCCAGCGACCCGAGCTTTAGCCATGTATGCGTGGTGCACTGCGAAACCACCACTGGCCGGCTCAACCCGATTGCCGATATCGGCCATATTGTGAAGGCCCACAACTGCCAGTTTATTGTCGACGCCATGAGCAGCTTTGGCGGCCTGCCGATTCAGGTCGATCAACTGGATATCGACTTTCTGGTCAGCTCGGCCAATAAATGCATTCAAGGCGTACCCGGCTTTGGCTTTGTGATTGCCAAGCGCAGCGCGCTAGAGCCCCTCGCCGGCCGCGCTCGCTCCCTGAGCCTGGACCTGCACGCCCAGTGGCGCACCATGGAAGATCAAAACGGCAAATGGCGCTTTACCTCCCCCACCCATGTGGTACGAGCGTTTCGCCAAGCGCTGGATGAGCTGTTTGTCGAAGGCGTCAACGGCCGCTTGCAGCGCTACCGCGACAACCAGAGCAGCCTGGTGGCGGGCATGGCCAAGCTCGGCTTTAACGCCATGGTAGACGAGTGCCATCAATCGCCCTTTATCACCTCGTTCTTCTACCCTGAGCACTTCGCATTTGAATTTAAACCCTTTTACCAAGCCTTAAAACAACACGGCTTTGTGATATACCCAGGCAAGGTGTCCAATGCGGATTGTTTTCGTATTGGCACCATCGGCGAAGTTTACCCCGCCGATATCGCCCGCTTATTAAGCGCCATCGAGCAAACCGTTGCCGCCACTGTTGCCGGCACCGCTAACGCCACTAAAGGAACACAAGCATGAACATTGATAAGCAATTAATTGAAGCGGTGGTGCTGGATTGGGCCGGCACCGTGGTCGACTACGGCTCGGTGGCCCCCACCAGTATTTTTGTCGAAGCCTTTAAACAGGCCTATGACTTCGAGCTGAGTCTGGACGAAGCCCGCATTCCCATGGGCATGGGCAAATGGGATCATATTCAGGCCCTGGGCAAGATCGAATCCGTCGACCAGCGTTGGCGCGCCCAGTTTGGCGAGCCCATGAGCGATGCCATTGTCGACCAGATTTACGCCACCTTTATGCCCCTGCAAAAAGCCAAGGTTGCCGACTACTCCGACCCTATCCCCGGCGCACTGGCGTTTATCAATGAACTCAAAGCCATGGGCATTAAAATTGGCAGCTGTTCCGGCTACCCCCGCGAGGTAATGGAAATTCTAGTGAAGGCCGCCGCCGCTAAAGGCTACAGCCCCGACCACTATGTGGCCAGTGACGAGATCGCCGCCGGCTCTCGCCCCGGCCCCTGGATGGCGCTGCAAAATGTTATCGAGCTGGGCATTATGGACGTTGGCCGGGTGATCAAGTTTGACGATTCCGCCCCCGGTATTGTCGAGGGTAAAAACGCTGGTATGTGGACCATCGGCCTAAGCCTAAGCGGCAACGCGGTGGGCTTAACCCTGGCCGAGTGGCAGGCCCAAAGCCCCGCACAACAAGCCGAGCTAAAGGCCAAGGCGGTGGCCGAGCTGGAAGGCGCCGGCGCCCACTATGTGGTCGACGACTTGGCCAGTGCCCGCGCCGCGGTGGAAGCCATTGGCGAACGCATTCGCCAGGGCGAGCGCCCCGCCTAGGATCTGCTGACACCAGGAGCAGCCCATGCAAACACTTCACCCGGCCATTGCCCCGATCAGCGAATTGTTCGCCGAATATGGCAGCAAGGATTACGGCGAGGCCTGCAGCCAAACCGAGCACGCCATCAGCTGTGCTCAACACGGCGAGCGCCTGGGCCGGGATGAAAGTTTAATTTTAGCCGCACTGCTACACGATATTGGTCACTTTATTGCCGACCGCGAGCAGCTGCCAGGCTTCGATAAATGGGGTTACCCCCAGCACGACCAACTGGGCGCCGAGCGTCTGGCCCGCTGGGGTTTACCCGAGCCCATTTGCGAACCGATTCGACTGCACGTTGCCGCCAAGCGCTACCTGGCCAGCCACAGCCAGCGGCCCCTGTCAGCAGCCAGCGCCGCCACCCTGGCGCTACAGGGCGGCCCCATGAGCCAGGCCGAAGCGGCGGCGTTTGAGCGCCACAGCTGGTTTGAGCACGCCTTGCAAATACGCGAGCTGGACGAGCTGGGCAAGCCCAGCGATGGCCTAGAGGGTGCCCTGTGCCCCTGGCTCAAGCGACTCAACCAATACCTTATTCAACTGGTATAGTCCAAATAACCATAAGCAAGTTAGCGTATATAAGCATTATATCTAAATAAAAGTTTTAAAAAGCCACTGGTATACTCCAGTTGTAAGAATAGAGTAATATTCGGGCTTTATGCTGTTCCTCAGATTGGCCACTACTAAAAAAGAGGAAGCAAGCACTATGTTTAAACTCAAGACCCTGGCTGCTGCAGTAGCTCTAGCCGCCAGCCACGCCGTTATTGCCGGCACGGTTAGCGGCACTGTAAGCGACCAAGACTCAACCCTGCCCGGCGCCAACATCAGTTTGGTTGGCGGCAACTTAAAGACCACCAGTGACTACCAGGGTAAGTTTACCCTCAACAATGTAGCTGCCGGCCGCCACCAGCTGCGCATCAGCTACCCCGGCTATGAAGACCAGCTGCTGGATATCGAGGTGACTGAAACCGGCCACACCAACCTGCCCAGCACTCGCCTGAGCATTGCCGGCGGCGCCATCGAAGAAGTGACCGTACTCGGTCATATCGTGCGCGGCGAAATGAAAGCCCTGGCCACCCAGCGTAACTCCGACCGAATTATTAACGTGATTGCCGCCGACGGCATTGGCAAGCTGCCCGACCGCAACGCCGCCGAAGCGGTACAGCGGGTACCCGGCGTCTCTATCGAGCGCGACCAGGGCGAAGGCCGCTTTGTGGCCGTGCGTGGCCTGCCCTCCCAGTGGAGCTCCTCATCCCTAAACGGCAACCGCCTGCCCACCGCCGAAGAAGAAACCACCAGTCGCGCCACCGCGTTTGATTTCTTCCCCACCGAAATGATCGAATTTGTTGAAGTCTCCAAAGCCGTCACCCCAGATATGGAAGGCGACGCCATTGGCGGCAATGTTAACTTTGTCACCCGCACCGCCCCCACCGAGCAGATCTTTAACGTTGCCCTGGGCAGCGGTTACAACGAAAAAAGCGGTGGCCGCAACGGCTATAACGCCAATATCCTCTATGGCGATGTGAGCGAAGACGGACGCTTTGGCTACCTGATTAACGCCACCGCCTGGGAGCGCGATTGGGCCACTGATAACTATGAGCCCCGCCGCGGTAACGACGGCCTGGGTATTCGCCGGCTGGAACTGCGCGACTACACCGGTGTGCGCACCACCTACGGCGTCAATGCCGCTGCCGAGTACAACTTTGACGGCGGCGATCAAGTTTATTTTCGCGCCCAGTACGGCACCTTGGAAGATGACGAGACCCATTACAAGCACCGCAACCGCTTCGATAAAGACCGGGTTGAAGTCCAGCATATTCACAACGTACTGATCACCGAAATGACCGCCTTTGAATTTGGCGGTGAGCATCTGTTTGGCGACAGCGCTAGCTTGGATTGGAAACTGGCCAGTTTTGAAAACGATTTTCGCTATGGCGACGCCCCAGGCGGAGGCGACAATGCCTATTTTGTAATGCGTTTTGACCAGAAAAATGTTGGCTTTACCGGCCTCGAAAACCGGGTTGGCAAAAACTACGCCTATAACACCATCGACGGTGGCAGCGACCCTGCCGACGCCATCAGCAACCACTTGCCCCAGGGCTTTGCCATGGACCCAAGCCAAACCCGACTGGCCTGGGTTGAGCTGTATAAAGTGGACGTGAACGAAAAAGACAATATCGTGGCCGAGCTTAACTGGAC
>JAOXRV010000679.1 GCA_025800435.1 Cellvibrionaceae bacterium
CCGGGGTGGCAAAGATCCAACTGATAAAACGCAGATAGCCCTGCCACTGCTCAGCGATACCAAACATGGAACCGCCGTACAGTGCCACCGCCACCATGCCCACCTGCATCATGCCGATACCGGCCACCCCGAGGCGGCGCAGGGCCAGGCGGTTTTCGCTGTCTAATAGGCGGTTTTGGTTTTCATCGGTGGCGGCCTGGGGGCGAAAGCCGACACTGTCGAGGCTGGCAAAAATCTCGCTGAGCTTGCCCACACGCTCGTCGTACTCCACCCAGCAGCGGTGGGTGCCTGCATTGACGCGCACCTTAAGCACCTGGGGTAAACGGCTCAGGTGTTGTTCGATCAGCCAGACACAGGCGGCGCAAGTGATGCCGCCAATGAGCAGCTGAGCCTGTTTGCGGCTGCCCTCTAGGGGGTTTACGAAATCTTGTTGAACTTCATCGAGATCGTACACCTGCCAGCTGTCGCTGCCGAGGCTTTCGGGGGTATCAGCGCTTTCACTGCGGTATTGGTAAAACTGGGATAAACCACCGTTGACGATGGCGCTGGCCACCGCCTGGCAGCCGACACAGCACATGGGCTGCTCGACACCATCGATTTCAACGCTAAAATTCGCGTCTTTGGGAACCGGCAGCTGGCAGTGGTAACAGGGTTGGGGGTCGCTCACTGGCCACCCAGTTTGGCGCTGCTGTTTTCGCGAAAGTTAATATCGCCGTTTAAGCGCCATTCGACTTCGTTGATATCACCTACCGGAGACAGGCGCAGATATTGACGAAAGGTCAGATTGTTTTCCAGGTCGCCCCGGTATTTATTGCCCTGCAACTGGTGCAGCACAACCTTGCGGTCATACTCGTGGTTGGTGGGGTGCAAAATTTCCAGCTGCAGCTGCTCTGGGTCGGGGTTGAGGCCGGTAATCTCAAGTACGATATCGCCCACTTCCAGATCGAACTGAACCTGGGCCTCTAAACCCAGTTCCTTGGCCCGGTGGTCTTGCTCCAGGCGCTGATTGATCTTTAGGCCATCCTTATAGTAGGTATCACTGACCACCGAATCATCGGCGTTGATCGCCAGGTAGATGGTATAAATACAGGCAATCACCACGGTGCCGGGCAGCGCAATCAACATCCAGGGGTAAAACTGCTTATACCAGGGCACTGTATCTTCGATGGGAGCGGGCATCTTTACAACCTATTAAAGCTAAACACAAAACCCGGGTCTTCTGGCCGGGGCTAAATTATGGACTCAGATTATAAACTAAGTCTCGCTACAGTGCTGTATCTGGATCAAAGCTGCGGCAAAGTGCCTCAGCCTTGTGAGAGCTTGGCTTTCTACTTAGTGACTTCGCTGTCGAGCCTTGAGGCGGGGGTAAGGGTTTTGGGGGCTTGGGAGCCAGGGATGGCGGACGAGAGCCCCAGGACCAATTCGCCTGGAGCGAATTTGGGCTTGGCCGGAGGCTGAGCACCTGGATGGTGCGAATCCATGGGTTTATGCGTCCCCCAAAACCCTTACCCCCACCTCAAGACTCGACAACGAAGGCAAGTTAACAATCCCAAAAAACATCGCTATAAACATCGCTATAAACGAAAAAAGGCGACCGAAGCCGCCTTTAGATCAAGCGAGGAGTCAGTCCTCTCCCGGGCCGATAAAGCTGGCCTTTTGAGTGGCCGTTACAGTCGGGTCGTCTTCGGCGGTGACTTTAAAGTAGATCAGGGATTTGGTGCCTTCTACCTTGTCTTTATCGATCCACACACTCACCGGCAGGGAGAAGATTTCGCCCTCTTCCAGATAGGCCCGGTAATTTTTCTTGGTGTTGTAATCGTGGGCTTCCTGGCCCAGCTCATCACCTTGTACCTCAACGGTATAGTAGGCTTCGCCGCGGCCCATATTGTTGATTTTAACCATATACACATTTTCAATATGGCCATCGCGCTCGCGGAACAGCTTGGCGCCACGGTCGCGAATCACATCCACCCCCAGCGGGGTACGGGTGCCAACCGTGTAGGCAAACAAGCTGACCATAGCGATCACCGCCAGAGTGTAGCCAATAAAACGCGGCCGGAACACGTGAGTCTCGCCGGTTTCCAGGGCATCCTGGGTAGTAAAGCGAATCAGGCCGCGGGGGTACTTCATGCGGTCCATAACGCTGTCACAGGCATCCGCACACAAGCCGCAGTCAATACACTCGTACTGCAGGCCATCGCGGATATCGATATCCACCGGACACACCTGTACACACCAATCGCAGTCAATACAGTCG
>JAOXRV010000692.1 GCA_025800435.1 Cellvibrionaceae bacterium
CAAGCAGCTTGTATAGCTGGTCGTATTTAGCCTTATCAGGCATACCATCCAATCTTTCTGTATCGTAAGTAACGCCTGTAACCACAACGTCTTCATAACCATCAATTGGTGCCAAACCTCTCAATCGCAGGTTAACTCGAATTGAACCTGGCCCCGAGTCATAGTTAGCAGAGTAAGACCACCAAAATTCTTCAACACCTTCGGCCACCAAAAACGCAGGCGCAATCAGGATTAACGAAACAGCTGTCTTAATGTTCATAGCACCCCTTTTTCAATTAACCCGTACAAATGGATAATGTGGCCAACAGTTTGCCACAGACGCCGGTTTATGTATTTCGACAAAAGTGCCAATTTTCGGCTATTCCCCACCTCATTAATTGGGCAGAGCCCAGAGTCACCAATACACGCAGAACCCAATTTCACAAGTTCATTTGGACTTAATATGGACTTAAACTTACAGACACAAAAAAGCCCGCACAAAGTGCAGGCTTCTAAGTGTTTGTTTTTAAACAAGAAATATGGTCGGGACGGCAGGATTTGAACCTACGACCACTACACCCCCAGTGTAGTGCGCTACCAGACTGCGCTACGCCCCGATAAGAACCTAAACAATGCTCGGCTACCTATGCTACGCCGCTCGCGGCGGGTTTGGAAGCCCCTGTCTAGGGAGGCGGTATAATACCGTATAAGCCTTTGATTGCAAGTGCTTTTTTTATTTTATTTGTGTGCTTTGGCAAGCCTGCTCAAGGGCTGAGCAGGCCGGCAAAGAAGGTTGAATAGGTGGCTAAAGTGCAGCCACCGGGGTGAGCTTAGCGCTCTAAAGTGATCAGTAGCTCTTCTAGCTCACTGATCATTTTACGTACCAGGGCCTGAAATTCTTCACTGCCCTGCTTTTCTTCGGGGTCGTCGTTCATTTTTAGGCGGGCACCGCCAATGGTAAAGCCCTGCTCGTACAGCAGTGCGCGAATTTGGCGGATGGTGAGTACGTCTTGGCGCTGGTAGTAGCGGCGGTTGCCGCGGCGCTTGACCGGCTTAAGCTGGGGGAACTCTTGCTCCCAGTAGCGCAGCACATGGGGTTTGACCGCGCACAGCTCGCTCACTTCGCCAATGGTGAAATAGCGCTTACCGGGAATCTCCGGCAGTTCGTCATTATTCGTTGGTTCCAGCATATGCTTCTACACGCGCCTTTAGCTTCTGACCTGGACGGAAGGTTACCACCCGGCGGGCGGTAATGGGTATCTCTTCACCGGTTTTGGGGTTGCGGCCGGGGCGCTGGCTTTTATCGCGCAGCTCAAAATTGCCAAAGCCAGACAGCTTTACCTGTTCATTGGCTTCCAATGAGGCTCGTATTTCCTCAAAAAATAGCTCTACCAGCTCTTTGGCTTCACGCTTGTTAAAGCCCAGTTCTTCGTAGAGTTTCTCGGCAAGATCTGCTTTGGTCAGTGCTGACATTGTTGACAAAGCTCCGTCCTGAAACTTATCTCCCAATCTCAGCACTGCCTATGGCGGCGAGCCCACCGACCAACTAACTATAACCCTTTGCTTCCTCAGTTGATTGCAAAGGACAAGGTGGTCGGGCGGGTCTATCTGAGACTGGCACCCAGTTTATCCTCCAGACTTTTTACGACGGCGTCGATGGAGGTATTTATTTCTTCCTCTGTAAGAGTGCGGGATGGATGCTGATACGTCAAGCCCAAAGCCACACTTTTTCTTTCAGGATCAATGCCTTTGCCCATATATACGTCAAATACCTTTAAGTCTACCAAGCAATCACCGGCGGCCTGTCGCACACAGCTCAACAGCGCGTCAGCCGTGGCTTTGCGCGCCACCAGCAGGGCCAGGTCGCGGCGTACTTCCGGGTGCTTAGACAGGGGCTTAAAGCTGGGTAAGCGGGCCTCAGCCAGTGCGGCTTGCTCTATCTCAAACAGATAAACGGCCTGGGCCAAACCCAGTTTTTGCTGCAGCTGTGGGTGCATGGCGCCCAGCATACCGACCTGCTTGCCATTTAGGCGCAGCTCGGCACTTTGGCCTGGGTGCAGGGCTGGGTGTTCGGCGGCGGCAAATTCAAAGGGTTGGTCGGTCATTGCCAGCAAGCCTTCTACCACTCCTTTAAGGTCGTAAAAATCTACATTATCGCCACTGGCGGCCCAGCTCTCGGGCTGGCGGCTGCCGTACATCAGGCCGGCCAATACCGGGGTTTGCTGCTCTAATGAGTGAAAGCTCAGGCCGGTTTCAAACAACTTGGCGCGGCTCTGCTGGCGGTTTAGGTTGTACTGTAAGGCGCTAACCAGTCCAGGCCAGAGCGAGGTGCGCATCACCGCCATATCGGCACTG
>JAOXRV010000693.1 GCA_025800435.1 Cellvibrionaceae bacterium
TAGTGCCCTTTGGTATGAAAATGGTGGCCCCGGTTATCTACACCTTTGGCAACGAAGAGCAAAAGCAGCGCTTTTTGCCGGATATTCTCAACAGTAATGTGTGGTGGTGCCAGGGTTATTCCGAGCCCAATGCTGGTTCCGACTTGGCCTCTTTAAAAACCACTGCGGTGCGCGATGGCGACGAGTATATTGTTAACGGCACCAAAACCTGGACGACCTTAGGCCACTACGGCGAGTGGATCTTCTGCCTGGTGCGCACCGGCGGGCCGGATGCCAAAGACCAAGAAGCCATCAGCTTTTTGTTGATTGATATGGATAACCCCGGCATTACCGTATCACCCATTATCACCCTCGATGGCCTGCGCGAAGTGAACGAGATTCACTTTGACAATGTGCGCGTGCCGGTGGAAAACCGTATCGGCGAAGAGGGCAAAGGCTGGACCTACGCCAAGGTGCTGCTAACCCACGAGCGCACCGGCATTGCCCGGGTGGCCCACTCTAAAGTGCGCTTAGAAAAACTTAAGCAAGCCGCAAGCGAGGCCGAAACCGGCGAGGGCAAATTAATCGACTGCCCCAACTTCCAACAGAAGTTAACCGATGTTGAGATCGAACTGCTGGCCCTGGAATACACCGAGCTGCGCACCCTGGCGGCGGTAAGTACCGGTAAAGCCCCCGGCCCCGAGTCTTCTATTTTAAAAATTAAAGGCTCAGAAATTGGCCAGCTGCTGGATGAGCTGACCATGGACGTGGCCGGCTACTACAGCCTGCCCTTTGTTAAAGAACAGTTTATGCCCGAGTTTGAGGGCGAGCATATCGGCCCCGGTACGGCGGCCAATAGTGCACCCAAGTACTTTAACAACCGCAAGACCACCATCTACGGTGGCAGTAACGAAATTCAAAAAAATATTATCTGTAAAGCCGTACTGGGCTTGTAAGGGGAGGTGACATGGATTTTTCATATTCCGAAGAGCAGCAAATGCTGCAGGATTCTGTGGCCAAGTTTGTCCAGAACGATTACGACTTTGACAGCCGCATGGCCACCGTGCGCAGCGATAGCGCCCACAACGAAGCCCACTGGGGCCTGTTTGCGGAGCTGGGCTGGTTGATGGTGCCCTTTAAAGAAGCCGATGGCGGTCTTGGCGGCAGCGCCACCGACCTGATGGTGGTAATGGAAGAATTTGGCCGCGGCATGGTGCTAGAGCCCTTCCTAAGCGGCGTAGTACTGGCCGGCGGCCTGGTGGCCGAAGCCGGCAGCGAAGCCCAAAAAGCCGAGCTGCTGCCAGAGTTAATGGCGGGCAATTTACAGCTGGCCTTTGCCTTTAGCGAAGCCCAAAGCCGCTACTGCCTGCACAGCGTAAAAACCCGCGCCGAAGGCAGTGGCGATGCCTATACCATTAATGGCACCAAGGCCGTGGTACTCAACGGCGGCCGCGCCGACAAGCTGGTAGTACTGGCCC
>JAOXRV010000707.1 GCA_025800435.1 Cellvibrionaceae bacterium
TTGCATCTGCTCTTTGCTGGGCACACCGCCAGCGTAGATATTGCCCTGCAGGGCAAAGCCCTCAACCTGGGCAGAGATGGCCTTAACCGCCGCTATCTGTGCCGATAATGCAGAACTGGCGCTGCCCGTGCCCTGTTGCAGCGCTACCGCCGCCTCACTGGCCTTAGCCATGGCCTGTTCGGCCACAGGCTGGGCCTGCTCTAGCGCGGCGGGTGCTTGTTCGGTCGGGGCCTCGGCAGTTTTTGGCTCTTCGCCACAGGCGCTCAGCAGCAGGCCAGAAGCGATAGCCACAGCCAGAGCACCGCTTTTTAGTGAAAACTTGGAAATTAACATGATTACATTCCTAGACAGGTTAATTGAGGCCTTATATTAGCTTAGCCTAATAGCAAAATCACCCTTTCACCCTTTTATGGGCGGCGAAAGCCGGTTTAGGTGAAATTGGTGTACAAACACGTAACAGGGCGACATATTACGGCCGAACCATTACCACCACTTTGCGCCCCTGCTGTTGCAGGCGCGCCAATCCTTGTTGCAAGCGCTGGGGCAATATAGCTGGGTCCATCCTGGCATAGCCGGCCTGTGCGTAAAACCCCTCTAAATGGTTAAACGGGTAACAATAGCAGGGGCGCTCGGCCAACACCGGCAATAAACCCTGTAGCAAGGCACTGCCCAGACCCTCGCCACGCTTAGTCGGCTCGACCACCATGGCGCGCAAAAACCAATAATCTAAGCCATCAATGGTTTGTGGCGACAGCTTAACCGCCGCCACAATGCCTCCGTTCTGGCGCAGACAGAAACAACGGTCACCGCGCCCACCTTTGGCCGGATAGCGGCAGTGCTTATAAAACCGGTTTAACAGCGGTAATTGCAGAGCTGCAAGCTCACAAAACTCAAATGACATGGCGCCAGTGTAGCCTAATGGCCACTTTCACTACAGCGTAAAAATGCGCAATAACGCCGACGCAGGGCCTCGGCAATAGCGCTGTGGCCGGCCAGTAGGTGAAGTGCTATCGCAGTTTGCACCGTCGCCAAACCAGCCGGTTTTTGATTGCGGCGCAAACGAAAAGCCGGGCCGCAATCCATATCACTCAGCTGCCCAGCTGCCAAACTCAGCAGTGGCAATTGCTGCAGCTCGGGGCTGCGGTTGTAAATTTTTTGGGCATCTTGCCAGCTGGCATCCAACAGCACCAGCTCCGCTTCGCCCGGCAGTGTTAGTTGTGGGTGCGCTTTACCTTCTATGCCGCGGTAGCGCCTGGCCAAGCGCTCTGGGTAAATCAGTATCTTGGGAGTATTGTCCTGCTTGGCAAAAATTGCCTGGCCCCGCTGCCAGGTTTGCGCCACACAATTGCCGAGCGCACTCTGTAACAGCTGGCCGGTATTGGAGCGCTTGAGTAATTCGCGCGGATGGTAAACCAGATGGATGCGCAAGGGGCTGAGCATTGTGTCGCTGGCATCGGGCAGGCAGTCAGCACAGGGCCTTGTCATTACCATTCGCTTCGCCCTATCTTTTTTAACAATACATGGCGATAGCGGCCTATTTCAATAAATGGCTGGCGCTGGCTGTACTCTAGCTCAAGTGCCATGACCTGCTCCACATCGGCGAGGCCACCGCGTTTTTGCAGGGCGTAGTCGCTAAATACACGGATGCCCGAGCGACATACCTCATTAAAGCGCGACTGTGTTATCCACTCATCAATTTGACTATTACTGGGGGCACCCGGCGGCGTTAGGCTATTGGCGTGAGGCGGCTTTGGCTGTTTAACTGCCTTAAAGTTACCGGCCACCAAATTGCGCAACACCTTGCCAGCGGGGTTGTAGTGACACAGAGATACATAGCCCCCGGGCATAAGTAAATCATCAAGCTGTCGCAACAGCGGAGCCGGCTCTTGCAACCACTCGATAAGAGCATGGCAAAGCACCAAATCGTAGCGACCGGGAAAATTATCGTGTTCGAGCAAATTCTGATAAGGCCCCTGGCTCCAGCGAATTTTAGCGGCCAGCTCTGGCGGCATTTGGGCGCGGGCAAGCTCGCTCATTTTGACGGAAATATCGTTATAGTGCAGTTGGTGGCCAAGCGCGGCAAACTGGCACACAAACTGTCCGAGCCCGGCGCCGACATCCAGTATTTTTATTTGGTTTTTAGCGCTGTACAACTGCGGCAGCTGGCTACGTAAATCCCGCTCTATTACTGCCTGGCGCAAAGCGCCCTTGGGCGCAGCACGCTGCTGCCCTTGATCACCGTATATTTTGCCGGCAAAGTGCTCGACCAAATCATCAAAGTTGCGGTCGGCCATTAGCTCAGCGCCATATCCACTTCTTCGTTAATCAACTGCTCGACAAAAAACTCAGGCACTTGCAACAGCTCGGCAATCTGTTTGGCCTTGGCCACTTCGAGCGGACGCACGCGGCCATCGGCGCGCACCATCAGGCATAAATCACGCACCAGCTGCATACGCTTAGGAATTGAGTTTTGCTCAACCACGGCAGCGGCACGCTTGGGCAGATCCTGCTCTAACATGTCCAGGTTAAAGGTTTGTTTGTATTTATATTTGCCAAAAAAATCTTCGAACAGTTTGATTTCTTGATCGGAAATATCGCCGTTGGCATTGGCAATCAACAAGGTTCCGGCGAACAATAGGTGGCGCATGGCCAGCGCCGCATCGGCCTTGGATTCTAAATAGCTGGGTTCCATCAAGGCCATTAAACCTTCAACCCCAAGCTCTAACTGGTCCACGCCCAAGCCGCCCGCTTGCATTAACTCAGAGCTGTGGAACAGCTGCAGGGCTTTAACTCGCAGCGGGCTAAAGGGGTGAGTCATAAACCAGTCCTGCACCGGCGCGCCGCTGCCCGGCTCTTGATCTTCAGTTTGCATCTCATCGACCTGGCTGAGAAAGTCGGCCAGGTTAAACTGCACCACATTGCTGGTCACACCCGAGGCCAGTTTAAATAGCGAGCGGGCAACCGCGTCTAGGCTCTGGGTACAGTAGGCACCGGCGCGGTCGGCCGAAATTTCGGCATAGCGCGACCAGCTGGTTAAGCTCAGGGCCAAATCGGGCGAGCTGGGTTTTTGGCCCTTCAATACATAACCGATGGGAATATCGTGGTGGCCGTATACATGGTGGCCAAGCTCGTGGCCCATAACAAAACGCAGCTCGTCTTCGGCAAAGCCATCGAGCAGCGCCGAGGAAAACATAATAAATAGACGCCCCTCTTCAGGTTTTACACAGGCGGCATTAAATTGGGGGCTGGAATAGGCGTACAGCTCTACCGGGATATCCACACCCAGGCGCTCTATACATTCTTCGGCGGTGCGGCGCAGACCCGGGGCCATGGCCTTACTTAAGCGTACCGATGTGGCCAACAAACGACGCCGAGTACCCTGCGGGCCCTTGCCAGCGGCGCGGGCAATTTGTTCATTTACGGCGGCTACCGTGGGGTCTTTCAGAAGACGCTCAGCCAGGCTGAGGTCTTGTTTAGAGCGAAGGCGATCGGCGTTCATAGCAATCCTTATAACAGCAATTAATGCGGCCTAGGGTTTACTCTACGCGCTCCGCCTTTGGCTGACAAGTTTACTCGGTCTTGTCGCCCTCTTGGTTGACAACTTCATTGAGGTCGACCTCGGCAATCGCCTCATCGGCCAGATCAAAACTCTCTTCCAGGCCTTCATTGTCGGCTTCTGCTTTCGCCTGCTGGGATTCAATTAGAGCATCCAGTTCCTCATTGATATTGGTAACCACATCATCCGCGGTTTCGGGCTTGGCGCCAGGCTCGGGCTCGGGCTCGGCTTCAGATTCAGATTCAGGTTCAGGTTCAGGTTCAGGCTCGGGCTCGGGCTCGGGCTCGGGCTCGGGCTCAGGCGCTTCAACGGTCTCGCCCAACAGCGGCGGTTCGGCCGCTGGGGCCTCTTCATCCATGTCATCCATATCTAAAACATCATCGCCGACGCCAGCCTCATTGGGGTTGCCCATATCGCCTTCCGTGGCAACACCGGGCATTTGTGGCTCCTCTGCCGGTGCCGCTGGGTCGGTTTGAGCTTCATCCAGGCCGACTTTTTCTTTAACATCGGCAATCACTTCTTCCACCGGAACATCCGCATCATCGGCCACCGCATTGACATCAATAAAGTCGTCGTCCTCTTCCTCATTCAATTCTGGCTCCGGCTTTTCCGCCACCCAGGTGCGGTAGCCAAAATACAACAGGCCAATCACCAGCAAGTTCACCACGGCTAATAGCACATACAGCAGCCAATTTTGCTTGGCCTCTGGCTCGGCTTGAACTTCGGCCTCACCCTCTTCATCATCTACCAAGGCGCCGGGATCACCGACCACAAGGCTCAAGGGTTCCAGGTTTTGACGCAGGTGCTCGCCGCTGCGGTATGTACCGCTGATTTCTATTTCCAACTGGTACAGGCCATCATCTTTTAGTTGGGTAAACAGCTCCCAGCCTTTGCGCGGCAGCGTCACCATGGTTTTATCAAGCTGATTGCCGTCGGGCTCATTAATGCGAACACGGGCCTCGGTGCTGCCCATATCCAGAGCCGCGGTCGCCCCGCTTACGCGCAGCCAGTAACCGCTTAGGCCATCTTCATTCTCGCCCTCTTCCAGCTCGGCCTGAAACGGCGCCTGTACTCGAAAACTGTGGCTAATGCTGCGGCGAAAGCTCTTGCCATCGACCAGTACCTTCAGCTGGTATTGGCCCGGCTCATCAAAGTCAGATAAGGCCAGCTCGAATAAACCCTGTGGCGGCGTCGGTGCAGAACTCTGGTAGAGCTGATAATCACGCCCCTGACCCGATTCATGTTCGAGCCGCGCGCTGATATCCAGCAGCTGTAAAAACTCCGGCGCAATAACGGTATTACCGTCTTGTTTTAAACTAAGGCTTAACAGCGCCTCGCCACCGGGTAATAAATTATTGGGCAGTGTTGCCAAATGGACACTGAGATCGCTGACCACGGTAATGCGACTATTGGGCGCGACATCGGCCTTAACCCCCCACTCCCCTTCAAAAGGGCGTTTAATGGTGACTAAATCGTAGCCATCGCCGGCAAACCAACTGACATCGGTGCGCTTGGTATTGGCCAGGTATTTACTGCCGTCAGGGGCACGCAGCTCGGTTGGCAAGCTGCCCGATTTATAAAAAATGAGAGCGGTAAATTCTTCGACTGAAGAATCCACCAAGAAACTTTCGCCATCAAAGGGCAATTGCTCGGCCGGCGCCGCTTTATTAAAGGCCTGTAAAAACGCCTGCATTAATGCTTCGGCGCTTTGGGCTACCGCGCTGTGGCCGTCAGTGGCCAGGGCCATCTGCTCCAACAGTTCGGTATCGGCATTGTCAGATAGAGCAATGGTATGGATAGTGAAGCCGGCATCGGCCAGCTGCGGAATCACCTCGTCGACAATGCGCTGCCATTCGCGCTCATTAACGGCCGGGTCTTTATCGATATCGACCATACCATCGGTTAGCAATATTAGGTGGCTATTAAATTTGGGGTCACGCTTGGCAAGATCGTAACTGGCTTTATCCAGTACCCCGCCAATATTGGTAAATAAACCGGTAGAGCTGATCTGTTCGGCCTTGGCGCTGGCCTGCTCGCGCCACTTATCACCCACTTCCCGGTGGGGTACCAGCATATTGGTGTATTTGCCAAAGGTCCAAACCCCGGCCTTGCTTTTCTCAGGAAGCAGCTTGATCAGCAAATCCACTGCGGGGCTGCGCAGATTACTGGGGTCATTGCGCTTCATACTGCCGGAAACATCGATCAACAGGCGCACATCTGCCGGCTTTTCGGCCTCCGCCAGCGCCGTTTGGGCCGCCATTGGCATGGCCAATAGGCATACCACAAGCCCGACTAGCGCCCATAGATAATAGCGGCTACCCATCTGGCCACGGTGAATATATTGCTCTGGCATACTGCCCTCCACTCAGTACACTAGGGTACCTCTGAACCTGAGCTTCCCCCATTTGTCTGTATCGGCGAATTTGGGAGGACTTTAGGCGGTACCTGGGCCGTCATACAGCCAGCGCTAGGCAGTATCGCCTAGCGGTATCCTATGTATAGCAGCTCTGGGGGGCTTTGCTTTGGCAGCTGCCCAATTATGGGGCTTTATTGAGAGGGGCTTTATTGAGAGGGGCCTTGTTGACGGCTGGCTTCGAGCAGGGCCTGGCGCTCAGCTTCCATTTTTTGGGCCTCGGCCTTGCGCGCTCGTCGACCGCGCAGCAGAAAATCGAACAGTAAATAGATCGCCAGTACAAAGCCCAATACCTTTAACAGTGGCACGCCGGCGCGCAAGGGGCTGCCATCATCCAAAAACAACGGGTCTAGGGCAGTAACAAATAAAGCCGGCGCCATTAACAGTTGGTCCGGAGCGGAAGAATGGGGGGTGAACAGCAGTACCAAGACCAGAATGCGCAAAATATTGCGTATATAGCGGTTGCCAATAGCACGGGTAATTTGCCACCAAGCGAAGCTGATGACCAGGCTACCACCCAGGTAGATTAGCCAGGCGAGTTTATATTCTTCGGGGTTCATCGGTTTGTGTCTTTCCTTCTAGTTACCATCGACCGGCTACTCTACCCAGTAGATTACCATGTCTTGTAATTGTTGTTCCGCCCGCTCTGGGTCTGGGTCGAGTTCGGTCTCGCTGATCACCCGACCAATAACCGACTGCCCCGCCTTTTGCACCGAATCTGGACTGTCGCTGACAAGGGGGTGCCAAGCCGGTAGCGGCTCGCCATCGGCCAGCAGCCGATAGGCGCAGTTACTGGGCAGCCAGTGAAAGTTTTCCACATTTTCAATACCCAGCTGTACACACTGTGGCACATATTGTTTGCGCTGAGCATAATTTTTACAGCGGGCGCTGTCGCAGTCCAGCAGGCGACAAGCCACCTTGGTAAAATAGTACTCGCCGTCGTCTTCATCTTCGAGCTTGTGCAAACAGCATTGGCCACAGCCATCGCACAGGGCTTCCCATTCATCCCGATTCATTTGCGCCAGGGTTTTGGTCTGCCAAAAACTCATTTAAAACAACTTTGAGTTATGGTGATTTACCTGCTGCATATAATCCTCTTTGGCCGGTGGCAACTGCAGGTAATAACCGCGATCTTCAATCGCTGCAATCACTTTTTCAGCATCGGCCCGGGCCAGCTTTTTATCGGCCTTTAACAACATGGTCATGGCCGCTTGCGGCTTGCCAAATTTTTCCAATAAAGCTTCCGGCACGCGCCTCAGGCCCTCGGATTTATCCACGTACAGATACAAACCCTCGTCCTTGGGGCTGCGGAACACTTCACAAATTAGGGGCTTATTAGTTTCCACCGTGCTACCTATTTAGTCTTGCTGCGCATCTGTTACAGCGGCTTGTGCTGCCAATAGCGGCTGTAATAGTGCCTGCTCGCGCCAGCCGTTAAAGCGGGGCGATTGCAACGGCTCGCCGTATTCGAGATGGCGCAGAATTTGTTCGTACTCTTTTTTGTTAAACAGCAGTTCGCTGGTCACCTTTAAACCCTCGCCCAGGCTTTGGACATAATCGCGCAAGGTTTTCAGGCGCTGGCCCTGCTCGACACTCAGCGGCGCCGGCATGCGCTCGGGCCAGCGGCCGGGCTCGGCGATGGCTCTATCGATAATATCCAATAGGGTCTCGCCATCGTCGCGCAGGGTACGCCCATGAATACCTTCCTGGGCGCCCAGAGCGGCGAAATTATTGGGCTGGTATTTGGCCAGAGCAATTAATTGTGGGTCTTTCAGCAGGCGGTTGCGGGGAATATCCCGCGCCCTAGCCTGCTGTTCACGCCACTGGGCCAGGGCCTGCAATACTGCCAGCGCCTTGGGGTTTAGCCGCCAGGCGGATTTAATTTTCAAATAGGCGCTGTCGAGCGCTTCGGTTTTAGCGGCCTGCTCAATCGCCATCTGGCAATCGGCCAGGGCCCAATCCCAGCGCTGTTTGGCCTCAAGTTGCTGGCGAATTTTGCCGTATACCACCAATAAAAAATCCACATCCAAGGCGGCGTAGTGCAGCTGGGCCTGGCTCAGGGGGCGGGCCAGCCAATCGCTGCGGGTCTCGCCTTTTTCCAGCTCGATATCCATTAGCTGCAACACTAACTTGGCATAGCTGAGGGAAAAACCCAGGCCCGCATAAGCGGCGCCCACTTGGGTATCAAACATCGGCGTGGGCAATACCCCGAGCCAGTGCTGGAATACTTCGAGGTCTTCTGAACAGGCGTGTAACACTTTGGTGACCGCCGGGTTTTGCCACAGCTGGCGCAGCGGCTCCAGCGCGCTGATAGCGAGTGGGTCGATTAAATAATTGGCCTTGCCATCGCCAATTTGCAGCAGCCCCACTTTGGGAAAAAAAGTGCTGCTGCGCATAAATTCGGTGTCGACCGCAATCGCCGCCTGTTGCTGCCACTGTTGACACAACTCGGCCAGCCGCTGGTCGCTATCAACCCAGTGATAATCGTTAATGGCTGTCATACACTACGCCTTGAATTAAATGCGTGAGCCAGGGTGCCGCCGTCAATATACTCCAGCTCTCCGCCCAGGGGGACACCGTGGGCAATGCGGCTGACACTGACATTTAAGCCCTTGGCTTGTGCGGCCAAATAATGGGCCGTGGCCTCCCCTTCTACGGTTGGGTTGGTGGCCAAAATTAACTCTTCTACCGCTTCGCTTTGCAGACGCTCAAGCAGCAAATCAATACCGATGTCTTCAGGCCCGATACCATCGATGGGCGATAGATGGCCGAGCAGCACAAAATACTTGCCGTCGTAATTGCCAGCCTGCTCGATCGCCAGCACATCTGCGGGGGTCTCAACCACACACAGCTGCTTGCTGCTGCGTTTGGGGTTGGCGCAGGTGTTGCAGATTGTTTGCTCGGTTAGGGTGCGGCACTTTTGGCAGCGCCCCACCTTCTCGACCGCCTCGCCCAGGCGCGCGGCCAACTTGGCAGCGGCAGGCTTATCCCGCTCTAATAGGTGCAGCGCCATGCGCTGGGCCGACTTGGGGCCTACCCCTGGCAGGCAGCGCAACGCGTTAATTAAATCGTCGATCAGGGGACTGAACATAAATTAAAACGGCATTTTAAAATCGGGGGGAATGCCCATGCCGGCGGCCATTGAGCCCATTTTTTCGCGGTTGGCCGCTTCGACCCGGCGCACCGCGTCGTTAACCGCTGCGGCTAGCAGGTCTTCTAAAATTTCTTTGTCTTCTTCGAGCAAGCTCGGATCAATTTCCACCTGTTTAACATCGTGGCGGCCAGTCATCACTACTTTTACCAGGCCGGCTCCGGCCTCGCCTTTGACTTCGGCATTGGCCAGCTGCTCTTGCATTTCCTGCATCTTGCCCTGCATGGCTTGGGCTTGTTTCATTAAGTCGCCGAGACCTTTCATGATTTTTCCTCCGCTGTGGCTGCTCAGTTAGCGAGTGGGTCTGGGCCCATAGGCTCGACACTGTCGTCCACTAACTTTGCATCAAACTCTTCAATTAAACGAATAATATTTGGATCGGTGGCAATCGCTGCCTCGGCCTCGGCCTGACGTTGACGCTTAAGCTCGGCAATAATAGCCGCGGGGGTCTGCTGCGCTGGCTGGCCCGGTTTAATCAGCACGCTGACCGGGCGCTCAAAGTAAGCGCCAATAATCTGGGCCATGCGGCCCTGATGGGCAGTATCGTAGAGATGGCTGTTGTTTTGATCCAAACAAAAATTAAGCTCATCACCGTTGCGCCCCTGTAGCACAACATTGGAAGCGGTGCTTTGCAATACCCCGCCAAATTTCAGTTGGCGATACAGTTCAAACCAATTGTCTGCCGACAGCTGCTCCCAACTGATGGCCTGGGCCGGCGGCAGAACGGTTGGCGCCGGGGGCTGTGCTGCATCGGCAGCGGCAGGCGCTGCTGTTTGTGGTTCAGCGAGGACTACTGGCGGCGGTGGCTCAGGTGCCGACGGCTGTTTTTGCGGCGCTGGATGCTGTGGTTGCGGCACTGAGGGCTGTTGCTGCGACGCTGAAGGCTGTTGTTGCGGCGCTGAAGGCTGTGGTTGCGGCGCTGAGGGCTCTTGTATAGGCGCTGAGGGCTCTTGCCTTGGCGCTGAGGGCTCCATTACCGGTGGTAGCGCCGCAGCTGGCGCTTGTTCCGCTATTGGCGCTGCAGGCTGTGGCTGCGTCGGCTGGGGGGCAGCAGCTGGCGCTT
>JAOXRV010000755.1 GCA_025800435.1 Cellvibrionaceae bacterium
AACGGCTGGCAGCGGCGATGGCCCCTATATTCCCTGTATGCCAGCCATACTAATAACTAAAAAATTAGCGGGTGAGGAAATTAATGATAGAGGTGCAATACCCTGTATCGGCATCATCACACGCGATGAGTATTTAGATTCGCTCAAAGCATTAGATATCAGTTGGATATATAGTCGTGCTTAAATGCCCCTCAACAATTAGTTTGAATCCCCACCTCGGCCAGTATTCTGCCGCGCCACCGCGGGCGGCACTGCCAGTGGCGGGCATATTGCTGCACTTGGCGCTTAAGTGATCTTTAGCTGTCGCGAAAGATAATACCGATGCTCAGGGTCAGCAGGCCCATAACCGCCAGTAGCCAGGCATTGGAAACTGGGGTGCCGGTTACCATTGGCTCGGCGACCACAGCGCCGCTGGCCATGGCGACCAATAGAATGCCTTTGGCACGGTTTGATTGACAAAGGTTTTTTGCTAGTTTGGACACGGCTCGCCTCCTTACAGCGATAGCGATAAGTGTGGATGCTGTACTTGCATCATAGATAAAGACAGATAGAGTTTAGTTGATCTGGATAAAGTTTTTGCGCGCTTTGGCGATTAATACCGCCCGTTGGTCGCCGGGCGGGCCCTAAAGCGCCTATCTGCGGCGCCTTGTCGCTTGTAAAGGCGGGGGCATCCGCTGTGCAGCGCGCGTCGCACGCTTTAGGGGCCAGCTTAGCATTATTACGTTATTCAGAATACCCCGAGCCTCTGAATAACTCTATAACACTCAGGCCTTTGTGCTCTGTAGCTGCGCCATGCTGGCCTGGTCAAAATAGCCACGCTGCTTTTTAATCAGGCCGTTTTTAACCTTAAAAAAACCGCTGCCGCGCAAGCCGTTGGGGTCTTTCCATTCAAGTATTGCCCAGCCTTGATCTTGGAACAGATTAACCACCAGGCAGGTCATTTGCGCCTGGGCAAATTCTGCCTCAAACATGGCTTGAATATTATCCCGGCCCTTGACCGGCTCGCGCACTACCTGATGGTTGCTGGCGTCTTCGTGGTAGAGGGCGGCCAGGGCCTTGGCATCGGCGTGGTTAAAGGCCTCAACCCAGCGGCGTACCACGGCGGCGGGGTTGTCGTGGTGGCGGTGTCGGTTCATTTTCATGGTTTGCTGCTCCTTGCTGGGCTTAGCTGTTTTTATAGCGCAGGGCAGGCGGGCAGGCAACAGGCTTTACAGTTTGGCCGGCTCGATATAGATAGGGTCTTTGATCTATCCCTAATAAAGCACTTAAATTTGGTCGCCAAGCTCGCCTTGGTAGCGCTTCACTTCCCCGGCTAAGTGCGCGCGAAGCTCGCCGAGTTCGCTTTCATAGTGGCGCCATTGATCGCGGCCGCTCTGGTAGATGGGCTGGCGCACCTGCTCGGAGCTGGCGGTTCGCACCGCGCGTTTGGTTTTGTGAAACTCCAGGCAGGCGGGCTCAAAGGCCAGGCCGCAATAATCCAGCAGGCGGCGCACTTGGGTTTCTAAATCCGCCACCACACTTTCATAGTTAACCCGTAACACGGCGCCGGGTATGGCTTTATCCCAGTGATCCATCAGCGCCACATAATCACGGTAGTACTGGGCGATATCCTCCAGCGCGTAGCTAAACTCCTGGCCTTCGGCAAACAGCTGCTTAAAACCGCTAAAACAGCAGGCCATGGGGTGGCGGCGGGCGTCGATAATTTTGGCCTTGGGCAAGATCAGCTTAATCAGGCCGATATGGCGAAAGTTATTGGGCATTTTATCGATAAAAAACGGCGCGCCCCGGCGGTGAATGCGGGTTTCGTCAATAAAGCGCTGGCCCATTGCGGCCAATTCTTGGGCTGGCAGCTGCTCCAGCAGCTGGTAGTAATCGGCGTAGCCTTCGGCCTTGGCCCGCTGCCGCAACTCGGCGGCGTAGCTGAGTATATTGGGCAGCTCAAGGGTGCCGTCTACCCGGCTGTGGGAGGACAGAATCTGCTCCAATAACGTGGAGCCGGCCCGGGGCAGGCCCACAATAAAAATCGGGTCTGGGCTGGGGCAACCTTGGCCGCTGCGGGCGTCAAATACCTTGGCGCTAAAGTACTGGCGCTGCTCGGCCAGCTCTTGTTGCATTTGTTCGGCGCTGTAATTGCCCCGGGCTTTTTTAAGCCGGTTGCCGGCGGCGTAGTGGGCAAAGGATTGGGCGAATTGCTCGGCATCCTCAAAGGCCTTGCCCAGGGCAAATTCGATGTGCACCCGGTTGTTATCGCTCAGGTGTTTTTGTTGCAGCAGTTGTTGCAACTGCGCTATTTGTCGCTCGCTAAAGCTGTAGGTTTTTAAATTGGCCAGTGCGTAAAAGGCCTCGCCATGGCCCTGTTCGGCGGCCTGCTGATAGGACTTAATCGCCTCGGCCTGCTTGCCCCAGGTCTTTAAGGCGTGGCCCTGGGAGGTTAAGGTAATTGGGTCTTGGGGCAGGCGCGCCAATACCCGCTTAAATAAAGCCACCGCGCCCTCATAATCACTGAGCTGCATTTTTTCAATTGCCAGCAGGGATTGAAACTGGGGATTGTCCGGCTGTTGCTTGTGCAGGGCCTCGGCTTCTTTGTAGGCCTCGGCAAATTTTTGTCGGCGCCGCAGCACGCCGATATATTCGCTGCGCAATTGGGTATTCGTCGGGGCCAGCTCCAGGGCGGATTGCAGCAGCAGCTCGGCCTCGTTATAGGCGCCAAACTTGCTCGCCAGATCCGCAAGCAGGCCCATGCCCTCGGGGTGGGTGGGGTTGGCCTGCATAAATTTGCGGCACAGGGTTTCGGCTTTTAATAATTTGCCCTGGCTAATTAAATCGCTCACCGCAATTAGTGCTTTGGGCAGTTTTGCCAGGCGTTGCAGCTGGGCTTGAATAAAGGGCAGCTGCGCCGGTTGCCCCATTTGCTCGGCCAGTTGCAGCTGGGCCTGCCAGGCGGAGACCAGGGCAGGGTTGGCCAAACAGGCGGCCCGGTAACAGGCCAGGGCCTGTTGCCCCTGGCCGCTGTCGCGGTATAAATGCCCCTGTTCTTGCAGCAGCCGGGCTTGGTCGACAAAGCGGCCGGGCAGTTGGTCTAGGTACTGCTGGGCCAGTTCAAACTGGCGGCAGTAACGGGCGCACACGGCGGCCAGGTAATTGTTCTGCGGATCATCCTGATTGACAGTCAACAACTGTTGCACGGCCACCAGGGCTTGGGGATATTGTTTGTTGGCCAGTAGGTTTTGAATGGTGGTGGCACCGGGGGTTTTGGACATGGCTAACACTTTTATAAAAGATGATTTAGAGCTTATTTTACTTTGCTCAGAATCAAATAGCACTGCAGTTTAGGCTAGTTGATACCTGCACCTAAACGGTGGCTGTATATCTGGAGAGCCTTGGGGTGGGTGGTTGTTTCTGGGGGCTTGGGAGCCAGGGATGGCGGACGAGAGCCCCAGGGACGGGTTTATGCGTCCCCCAGAAACAACCACCCACCCCAAGGCTCGGTAGCGAAGCCCCTTTGGGGGGCGGGGCTTATCTATTAAAAATGGTAACTAAAGCGCACACCAACCGTACGCGGGCGGGCGATATTAATGCGGTCGCGGTTAAAGATCGCATTGCCCGACAGCTGGGCGCGCTCGTCGCTGATGTTATCCGCGTACAGTACCGCGTCCCAGGTTTCGCTGCTGACCCCGGCCGTGAGGCCGTGCAGGCTCCAGCTGTCGATGCTGGTGCGGTTGGAAACCACGATATCGGTCACCGCATCATCCGAGTAGCTAGTATGGGCCATCACGTGGGCCATATAGCCGTTGGCCAGATCCCACTCGTAGCGCACTTGTAAATTGCCCTGCAGCTCTGGGGCAAAGGCCAGTTCATCGCCTACTTGCACAAACTGGGTGACAAAGCTGTCGGTAATTTCGGTATCCAGCAGGGAGATGGCGCCGGAGATAGTCAGGCCGGGCAGGGCTTCGGGGGCCCAGATAAAGTCGGCTTCTAGGCCTTTAATCTCGGCATCGGCTGCGTTATCGGCAAAGAACAGGTTGGTGATGTTGGGGTCAAAAATACCCACCTGCATATCGCTCACTTCAACGTAGAACAAGTCGCCGTTAATGCGCAGGGTGCCGTCCATTAGGTCGAGCTTCCAGCCCAGCTCATAGTTGGTCACATCATCGGTATCGAAGCTGAAGGGCACGGTATATTTGCCGTCCTTGGAAACCTTGCCACCGGGGCGGTTAAGGAAGCCGGGGCGGAAACCTTCAGACCAGGTAAAATAGTAGAGTTGATCGCTATCGGGGGTCCAGCTCAGGCTGATCTTGCCGATCACGCCGTCGGTGGTGGCCTTGTCGTTGGCTCCGCTAAAGATCTGGTCGAGGTTATTGCCGGCATTGTTGTCTGCAGTTGCGCCAAGGTTGCCGAAGGAACCGGCGGCACTGCCTTTTAGGTCGACTTCAATATCGTACCAGCGGGCGCCAAAGGTGGCTGAGAATTGCTCGCTGATATCGTAGCTTAATTCGCCAAACACACCCATTTGCTCGTCGGTGCGCAGCACATCGTTGCGCCAAATTACGCCCTTGGGCCACAGCCCTGGGTCGCGTACTGAAGCGCCGGGGGCGGAATAGTTGGGGCCAAAGCCAATATTGCCGTTGCCAGCGCGCACATACTGCGAGCCCACATAGTTAAACTGGTTGTCTTCGCGCAGCTCTAAGTCACTATAGAAAGCGCCAAAGGTTGCACGCAGGGCCTCTTCTTGAGGGGTCGAGAAGCGCAGCTCGTGGGTCATTACTTCGGTTTTTACATAGCTGTTTACAAACAGATTGGGCGCCTGGCAGGAACCGCTTGGGGCTGCATCGCCTGGGTAGGAAACCGCCGCGTCGCAGATATAGTAGGGGATATACTGGCCGACAAATAAATAATCGGTGTAGTCGACGCGTTGATCAGCTTCGCGCTCGGTAAAGGCGCCGGTGTAGACCGCTTCCAGGGCGCCGATGCGGCCGCTTAAGGTCCAGTTGGCGTTGATGTACTCGTCTTCTAGCTTGTCTTCTTCAAAGCGCTCAATTTCCAGATCGTCCAGCTCTGGGTCGACGTAAAACACACCGTCGGATTCAACCGTTTGGGTCGAGGCGGCGACCAGTAGCTCCCAGTCTTCATTGATGCCCCAAAGGGCCGATAGGCGTCCGCCTTTATAGGTCACTTTGTTAAAGTTTTTTTCAGCCAGGTCTTGGTTGTTGGCCTCGATAAAATTAACCGCTGAAAAGTCGGCGCCATTTTGAAAGCCGCCCTCATTAAAGCGGGCGCTTTCTCGGGCTGTGCGGGTGCCGGCCACATTGTCGATATAGCCGCCTTGCTTGTCGTGGTAGACCACCCCGCGCAGGGCCAGATCATCGCTGATAGGCAGGTTTAATACCGCTTCAAAATTATTGCTGCTGTCGCCGCCGCTGGTGGCGGCGACGCCGACTTTTAGTTTACCGCTGATGCCACTGGGGTCGGGCTTATTGGTGATCAGGCGCACGGTGCCGGCCTGGGAGCTGGCACCAAACAGGGTGCCCTGGGGGCCCTTGAGTACCTCGACCCGGTTTAAATCTGCCGAGTACACATCGAGGTTGCGGCCGGGTTGGGCCAGGGGTTGCTCGTCTAGGTAGAGGGCCACATTGGGGGCCAGGCCGGCCACCCCGGATGAGGTTAGGTTAGGGGTGGTGGAGGCGATGCCGCGAATATAAATGGTGTTTTGGCCAGGGCCGGTGCCGCCGGCGGTGACCCCCGGCATTTGTACCAGGTAGTCGTTGAAACTGCTGATGCCCAGCTGCTCTAGGCTGTCTTCGCCCAGGGCACTGACCGCAACGGGAATATCTTGGGTGCTTTGGGCTTGTTTGGTGGCGGTGACGATAACTTCTTCGATTTGGGCAAAGGCTTGCAGATGGACAAGGGCGAGTGCACTTACCAGGGCTTTTTGTTTATACATTGGGCTACTTTTTATGGTTACCTTGTTGGTTACTATTTAATCTTCTTTAGTCTTCAAAGTGAATATTGTTGTTTTTATTAGAATTGGGTCTTAAATATTTAGAGGTCGAAATATATCACAATACGGGTTTTTATATAAGGGTTGATCAAAATGGGTGAGCTTTGGGTTTTTTGTCGCTATAATCCCTTCAGTTTTGCGGCTGTTTTTGGGCAGTTGCGGGATTCTAGGGCTCGGCAAGGAATGTGGTGCCAGGATAAAATAATTAGTGATCTAATATTAAAAGTAGAAAGATATGCCCCCCAGATATGAATCCTCTCACCGGGCCGGTGACCACAACAGTTCCCTATTGGGCTTAGATATTCACAGCCCGGTGTTCTTTACCAGTGCCGGCCTAATCACCCTGTTTGTGGCCCTAACCCTGATCTTTCCCCAGGCCTCCAATGCGCTGATGGTAGCGGTGCGCAACTGGTGCTTGAGCAGCTTTGATAGTTTTATGATGCTGGCGGCCAATGTACTGTTTTTGTTTTGTGCCTTATTGATTGTGCTGCCAGTTGGCAAGATTCGCCTGGGCGGCAGTGATGCCAAGCCAGAGTTTTCCATGCTTAGCTGGTTTGCGATGTTGTTTGCTGCGGGTATTGGTATCGGTTTAATGTTTTTTGGGGTGGGCGAGCCCCTGAGCTATTACGGCGCCGCCGAGCCGCCCCTGGGGGTGGCCGCCAGTGAGCCGTCAGCGGTGGATGTGGCGATGGGCGCAACCATCTACCACTGGGGCCTGCACGCTTGGTCTATCTACGCCATTACCGGCCTATCGTTGGCCTATTTTAGTTTTAACTGCCGTTTGCCCCTGACCCTGCGCTCGGCTTTTTACCCCCTGCTGCGCGAGCACAGTTGGCGCTGGCCCGGCCACCTGATCGATATCTTTGCGGTGTTGGCCACCATCTTTGGCTTGGCCACCTCGCTGGGGCTGGGCGCCGCCCAGGTGAACTCGGGGTTGACCATGCTGTTTGGTATTGAGGACAGTATTCTCACCAAGGCCACTATTATCGTGTTGATCACCTCGGTGGCCCTGGGCTCGGTACTGCGCGGGCTAGACGGCGGCATTAAGGTGTTGAGCAATATCAATATGGTGATGGCCCTTAGCCTATTGTTGTTTGTCGGTATAGCCGGCCATGTGGGGGCTTTTGATGCGATTTGGAGTACGGCGCTGGCCTATGCCGATAATATTGTCATCTTAAGCAGCTGGAGCGATCGTCCCGATGAGGGCTGGATGCAATCTTGGACTGTGTTCTACTGGGCCTGGTGGGTTAGCTGGACACCGTTTGTAGGGATGTTTATTGCCCGAGTATCCAAGGGCCGCACCATTCGTGAATTTTTAGCTGCGGTGCTGCTGATACCGACCTTGGTCACCATTATTTGGTTTGCGATTTTTGGTCAAAATGCGCTCTATCAAGTGCAAAACGAAGTGGGCGGCCTAGCCCAGGGAATGGAATCGATCAGTACCGGCACCTTTCAGATGTTGTCGAGCCTGCCCTTTAGCCAGTTGACCACTGGGCTCGGGGTAATTTTAGTGATGATCTTTTTTATTACCTCGGCCGATTCCGGCGCACTGGTTATCGACGGTATTACCGCCGGTGGTAAAACCGATTCGCCCTCGCGTCAGCGGGTGTTTTGGGTGCTTATGGGCGGTGCCCTGGCGGCCAGTATGCTCTATGTGGGGGGCAGCGAGGCCCTGGCCGGCTTACAGGCTGGCACCGTGGCCGCGGGGATTCCCTTTACCCTGGTGTTGCTGTTGATGATGTTTAGTTTAAGCCGGGGCCTGGGTTTGTTGGGCCCTGGTGCCAAGCAGCCGAGTTTGCCGGCGGAGCCCTAAGCTATGCGGCAACAAGGCCCTCGCTGTGTTTGGTTGATGGGTTTGTCCGGGGCGGGCAAGACCACCCTGGCGAAAGCGTTGAAACCCCAGTTGGAGGCCGCCGGCCAGGCGACGGTATTGCTCGATGGCGATGAGCTGCGCGCCGGCCTGTGCCACGAGCTGGGCTTTAGCAAAGCCGATCGGCAGGAGAATATTCGCCGCTGCGCCGAGGCCGCCAAGCTGGTATTGCAATCGGGCCACTCGGTTATTGCCAGCTGCATTACCCCCTATGAATCCCAACGCCAGTTAATCCGCCGGGTATTGCAGGGTTATCCGCTGACCCTGGTGTACCTCGAAACCTCTATCGAAGTGTGCGAGGCCCGCGACCCTAAGGGTTTATATAAAAAATTTCGGCAGCGCGGCGACTTTCCTCTTACCGGCAAGGGCGATAGTTTTGAGGTGCCCTCCGAGGTGGACTTGCGCCTGGATACCCATGCCTTGTCGGTGGCCGAGTGCAGCGAGCGTTTGGCTCACTTCTGTTCGATATCCTGATAGAGGCCGGATTTTTCGCCACTGCTGCCCTGGCGGTCTAGGGTGCCCACATCCAGTACCGGCGACGCATCGATATGGCACGCGTCCATCATATGGGCGACCCGCTGCAGCGAGGCGATTATCATGGTTTGTTCCCATTCCTGTAGATCGGAAAACTGGCGGGCAAAGTGTTCTTGCAGGGGCACTGGCGAGCTTTTTAGTATCTCCACCGCCTGATCGGTGAGGTAGGCATGTACCTTGCGCTTATCTTGGGCCGAGCGCTCGCGGTAGATCAGTTGTTTCTTTTCCAGGCGATCGAGAATGGTGGTGACAGTGGCTTGGCTCAAGCTGATTTTATTGGCCAGCTCGCCGATGGTCACCCGCTCGTGGTCGCGAATGGCTTGCATCAGCAGTATCTGGGGTGCGGTTAGGCCGGTGGTTTTGGCCAGGTGTTTGGAGTGTAAGTCAGTGGCGCGAATCACCCGCCGCAGTGCTACCAGAACATCGTCAATTCGATCCAAGGCCCAACCCTCTTAGGCGTGTATAAAGAGCGCTATTGAATCATATTTTGCTGGCGTGTTTAAGGGGGCTTTGGCAGTTTTTACCGGTGCCTGTTTGGCGCCGAAGATCAGTTTTCAGCTGCCTTAAGTAATGCCTATGGTTAGGTAGTGCCTATGGTTAAAAAGTAGGATTAGAATTTTGCGCTAATCCAGCTATGATAAAGGTAGCCGCCCTGTACAATGGGCGGTTATCTATATTCACCGCAGGTCGAGCTATGATTTTAATTCACGCCACTAAAAAATTGGCGGCCAAGTTGCCACCAAAGTTGCGGCACCCGTCGATCGATATACCCAGCAGCAACCCCCTCAGTGGCTGGCACGGCAACCTGCTTAATTTACAGCGCCGCAACTGTGTGCTGTTGGTGCACGATGAGACCCGTTTCGCCCTGTTTATGATTGGGGTGCGCAAGCCCGATTTTGAGCGCTTTGACCATTACTTTGAAGATGCGCTGATTAATACCCTGATCAAACTTGGGGCCGAATCGGCGCAGATTAATGCGGCCCAGCAATTGCTGGGGCCCTGTAAATTTGATACCGCCTGTAACCGTTCGGTACAGGGCACCATGAACCAAATGGCCGGTAACATCGAGCATATGCTCTGGTATGAAGACGCGCGCCTGGAAGATATTAACCCCTATCGTACTGCGGTGTGGTTGGCTGATAGACCCTGCAACATTAAGGGCCAAAAAGATTGTGTGTGGCCGCGCAAGGCGATGCTGGCCCTGCTCAGTGATCAGCACGATATATTAAAGCGCGGCGGCAGTGGCGATAATGTGATCCAGCTTGACAGCTATCGCCGCCAGTCGTCTTAAAACTCGTAGCTCAGCTCAAATTTATAGCGGTTTTGGTGTTTGTCCAGACCATCGTAGTAGCGGCTGTATTTAAACTCCATCTCCCAGCCACTGGAGGCAGCTTCGTATTCCAGTTTTAGATCCCACTGGCGGCTATTGCCCCGCTGCCATAACCAGTTGCTGTCTTTTTGCTCAGCTTCGCGTTCGTGACGCCAAGTGGGGCCTGTGTATAACTCCAGGCCAGGCAGTGGGGTTACCCAGTTTAGCCACAACGAGGCGCGGCGGCGGTTTTCTTTTGCCGCTGCTTGATGGTCATCGTTAAGCTCATCTTGCCAGCCGCCAAATTTGCGGTAACGATATTCGAGCTTGGGTATCAGGTAGAGCTGGGGCGCGGGGGTCGAGTACTCGCCCGAGAGGATCAGCTCTACTTCCCGTGCGCGGCCATCGCCGTAGTAGTCTTTACTTTTATTGCCCTTGGGCTTGGCGGCGTAGCCGATCTGGTAGTAGTGGTCGTAGTAGCCGCTCAGGCTAATTAAATCCGCCCCCAGTAATTGGAACCAGCGCTGCTGAAATCCCAGGCCAATATAGCTGTTGCGTTGGTATTCGTGTCGGGTTTTACTGTTTTTAAAGTCCCCATTGGGCTTGTATTCAATATGCTGGTCGTTTTGCTCTTCGAATTTATAGCCAAGGCGCAGCTGGTAGCGAAAATGTTGGGCGGCAATTTGTTTGCTGATAAACAGCTGGGTCTTGCTTTGCAGCTCTTGTTTCTCGCGCCAGTCGTGCTCTTTGATGGCACCGCTCTTTTTATATTTAGTGCGCCATTCGGATGGGTAATCCTTGTACTTTAATTGTTGCCTGATTTCAAAATCGTAGGCTAGGGTGTTTGCGTTCAAGCCAAAAGTCAAGGCAATACCGGTGGCTGCTAGGGCAGTTTTAAGCATGCATGCTACTCGCTTCCACAGCAGTTATAAAGGCATCAATATCGCAAGGTTTGCTGTGGTAATAACCCTGCTGTAAGCAAATGCCATGGGCAACACAAATTTCCGCTTGTTCGACAGTTTTGACGCCCTCGGCCAGTACCTGCAACGAGAGGGAGTTGGCAATGACACTGACCGCATTGATAATTGCGCGGTTGCCATTGTCGTTGACATCTTTAATAAAACTTTTGTCGAGCTTGATGGTATTGATCGGCAGGTTTTGCAGATAGCTTAGCGAGGAATAGCCGGTGCCAAAATCATCAATCCAGATATCTGCACCTTCGCTGCGCCAGCGCGCCAGTTGCCGCTGGCCGCGATCGAGATCTTGCATCATACTGGTTTCGGTAATTTCCAAGCACAGCTTAAGCCCAAGGGCGCTCGCTTGCTTGAGCAGGGCACTAATGGCTTGGGCCTGTTCTTGGTCGAGTACATCGGCGGTGGATAAATTAACCGAGAAGAAAAACTCACGGGGGTTAATATGGCTGTTTTTAAACAGCAGTTGGGCAGCCGCTATCGTCTGAGTAATGGCCCAGCTGCTGAGTTGGCCAATTTTATTGGATTGTTCGAGGATGGGGATAAATACATCTGGGGCCAACGGCCCAAACTCCGGGTGGTGCCAGCGCGCCAGGGCTTCGGCGCCGATTAAACTGCCGGTTTTGTGGTTGTAGATAGCCTGAAAGTGCAATTGAATATCGCCATTGGCCAGGCAGCCGCAAAAGCTATCGGCAATAGTGGTGCGCAGGCTGTGTTCTTTGGCCAGGGCGTTATCAAACAGGGTAAAGCAGTTTTTGCCATTGGCTTTGGCTCTGATTAGGGCCAGGTCGGCCAATTTTAGCATTTCATCCGCATCATCACTGTGCAGGCCTGAGATACAGGCCCCAATGCTGACGTTGACGCCTTGCATGCCAGGGTGCTGGTGTAAATGCCGATTGAGTGAGCCCTGTAAATACTGGCCGCTAAGGCGTACCGTTTGGGCCAGCCTGCTGGAGGCAGAGAAATTAACAAACAGGCCGAATTCATCACCGCCTAAACGCGACACCATCGCATTTTTCAACGCGCTTTCCTGGCAGATTTCATTTAGGCATTGGCCGATCATTCGCAAGGTTTGGTCGCCTACCGTATGGCCTTTGCTGTCATTTATAAGTTTGAAATCATCCACATCCATAACATACAGCACAAGTGCTTCGCGCTCTGGCTTGTGCTGGGCCATGGCTTGTTTAAACAGCAGGGTAAAATGGCGACGGTTGGGCAGGCCGCTAAGCTCATCTATATAGGCCATTACTTCCAGCTTTTTGTTGGACACCTGCAGCTGCTCGGTCATGGTTTGCAGGGAGCGAGAAAGATCGCCAATTTCATCTTGCTGAGACAGGGTAAAGTTTTTGTGGGGCTCGCCTCGGCTAATTTTTTGACTGATATCTGATAGCTGTTTTAGGGGGCCGGTAACGCGCTTGGACAAGTTGCCAATGGCTGGAATTGAGAGCAATAGAAAAATAACACTGACCGCGGTCATCCAATATAGTGTTTGGGAGGTGGCGGCGCGGGATTCTCGTTGAATCTGTCGATTAAAGCTCTCCAGATCATTGATATTGCTGTAGTAGAGAGTGGCGTAACTAATGCCACCGATATGATTGATACCCGAGTGGATGGGGATGGATACGTGTACCAGATCGTCTTCTATTTTAATGGCGAATTCGGGGCTAGGACCAAGGGCGACATTTTTAATGCTGTCGATAGCCATACCATAGCGATGGATCTCGGGGCTGCCATCGTGAATGATCATGCCCTTGTGGTCGTAGACATAGGCAAATAACAAGGGGGTGTTCTTGTCAATATCCTCAATAATATTGCCGATCTGAGTAAAGTCTAGGTTGTAGACCGGGCGGGTGAGCTGATCGCTGATGGTGGTGGCGATCAGCCTTTGACTGTTTTCGATTTCTTGGTTGAGGGCTTGGTTTAGGTGGTGCTCACCGGCCAGGGTTAAATCTTCATTTAACTTACTGATCAGCAGCTGGTTGGTGGCCCAAAAAATAAATACAGTAATGCACAGCATCCCCAGAAAGATCGAAAATAGGCGGGTGCTGATGGACTTACGCATAATTATTGCCACCCCCGGTAGTTGTGGGCGATGGCTTTTAGGGTGTCGATCTCCGCCTGACTGATGGCGGCAAAGCCCTTGGCGCGCTCGTAGCGGCTTAATATATTTCCCTGTTGATCAGGGTCCATGGACAGTAATAGCTGTTGCAAGGCCTGTTGAATTGGTTTTGCCAATTTAGCTGAGACCAATTCAAAGCTGCGGGGATAGGCTGAGGATTGGTGGATAATTAGCAGTTGTTCACGATCGCTCGCAGACAAAATTTTAGGGTCTTTCCAATCGCCGTCATTGACCGCACCGGCGGCGGCGATGGATTTAAGTACCAGCAGGACATTGTTCTTCTCGTTGCGGCTAAAGATATAACCCACCTTATCGGTATCGACAGGGCTATTGGGGCGCGCCAGCTTTTGTAGCTGGATGCCCTGATCGGCAAAGGCTTGCCGGGATAGGTAAAATGCCGAGAAGGAAAATTCAGACTCCAGGGCCATGACCTTGCCTTTTAAATCGGCCAGGCTGTTAAGGCCGCTGTCTTTGCGAGTATAGATTACACTAGAGTATTGGCTCTGGTTTTTTTTCCATTTAATGGCAATTGGGATGGCATCGCACTCACTATGTAGGCGCGCGGCCATTAGTGCGGTTTCGGTAACCCAATTGACTTCACCTTGTTTTATGGCCTGGCACAGGTCGTCAAAATTCTTAAAGAGTTTGACCCTGCCTTCGCTGACGCCGTCTTGGCCCAGTGCCCTGGCTGCATAATTGGCCATCGGGCGCAGCTCGATAAAGTCTTTTTTGGGCCGTTCCGACAGCTGACTTAATACCAGGGCTTCCGCCTCGGCCAGGGCGGAGAATAAGCCTAATAAACAGGCGGCTAGCCTGGCGCGATACATCATGGCGGTTTCACAGTTTGGTATTGTTTTTATTGGCCCTGGGTTTGGCAATGGGGCTTGCCTCGGTCCCAGGGGCATAGGGCAAATATGCTGCTTCCTGCTGCCTCCCGCCCCTTCTTAGGGTGAAGTCTGGGGGATAAACTACCTGTAATGACTGCATCTACCTCAATTATAGTTGATATGCCAGGTATCTGAGAAGCGTTAGAGCCATGGCTTATAGAATGCGGCTGGGTATTAACGGGCTTCTATAGTCTGCGGACCTGTCTCGATCTTTGAGACTTATGTGGATGTAATTAGTGAGGCCTTAGCCGGGGGTTTTCGGCCCTGGCCAGTACCCCCCAGACCTGTACAGCGTTGTTGCCCAGTGAAAAGGGCGGTGGCAAACGGGGTCGGCCCCTGGCGCGACAATGTGTCACATTCCAGTAGGGGGAAGGTGTATCTATACTGGCTTTAGTTATTACCAAACTAAGGATCATAACGTGCGCACAAAACCCCTAAGCCTGGCCATCGCCTGCTTAATTGCCGCCCCAAGCTTCGCCCAAAGCACCCAACTAAATCACGATCTGGCGATTGAGCTGATCGAGGTGACCGCGCAAAAGCCCGAGCAGCCAAGTGGCGCAGAATTGTTTAGCGAGGCCCCCATTACTCGCCCAACCCACGATGCGGGCGAGCTGCTGCGTTCGGTCACCGGTATGACCGCACTGCGCCGGGGCGGGCGCGGCTTTGACCCAATTATTCGCGGCCAGAGCCAAGCCAATATTAATATTATTAGCAATGGTGCCTTTAACTATGGGGCTTGCCCCGGCCGCATGGACCCGCCCAGTACCTATGTGGGGGTTGAAAGCTTTGACTCGGTACAGGTTATCAAGGGCCACCGTTCGGTGGTACACGGCAGTGGCGGCAGTGGCGGTACCTTATTGTTTGAACATATTCGCCCGGAGTTTGGCGCTGGCAATATTAGCGGCAGTGTCACCAGCGGCTATACCAGCAACTCCGATCTGAGCAATATCGGCGCCGATATTGCCGCCGGTGGTGAGGCTGGCTATGTGCGCCTGTTCGCCGCGCGCAAACGCTCGGATAACTACCAAGACGGCAATGGCAAGCAAGTGGCTTCGGCCTTTGACTCTGATAGCTTTGGCGTGGTGGCCGGTGTCGATATCGGCGCGGCGGATTACCTGGAGCTGTCTTACGAGCAGGCCAATGAAGGCGATGTGTGGTATGGCGGCAACGGTATGGATGCGGTCTATGCAGATTCCCATACCAGCAGTCTTAAGTGGCAGCGCAGCGATGCGCTCGGCGCCATTGATGGCTGGGAGCTAAACCTCTACCGCAGTGAGGTTGAGCACCTAATGGACAACTACAGCGTGCGCAACCGCAATAAAATGCCCAATGGCATGTCGGCGCCTTCCAGTTCCGATACCTGGGGCGGTAAATGGTTGGCAACTATTGAGAGCGGCTCTGCCAATTGGACCATTGGTGCGGACTACCAAGCCAATGACAGGTTGGCCAATCTGTATATGGATATGGGCAAGGACGGCAGTTTGGATATGCTGGTAGCGCGCATGTGGCCCGCTGCCCAACAGCGCCAAAGCGGTGTGTTTGCCGAGCTGGATTACCAGTTGAGCGACAGCGATAGCCTGCGTGTGGGGGTGCGTTGGGATGATTACGAGGCCGAGGTGGCCGAGGGTATATTGGCCGCCGGTAAAATGGCCGCTGCAACCCCGACTACGTTGTATCAAAAGTTTTACAGCACTGGCAAAACCCAGAGCGATGATAGCGCTATCAGCCTGGTATTGGGCTGGGATCACCAGTTGGATTCCGGCGGTTTGATCAGCGCCAATGTAAGCCGCTCGGTGCGCCGCCCCGATGTCACCGAACAGTGGATAGCCCGTGCCGCCGGTGGCCGCTTTTGGGTAGGCAACCCCGATATCCGCGCTGAGGTACACCAGCAGCTGGATTTAACCGCGATGCGCGACCAGGGCCGATTTAAGCTGAGCCTGACCGCCTTCTACGATGATATCAGCGATTATATTGAGCGCTACAAGGCCGCCAATGCCAGCTTGTATCGCAATATCGACGCCGAGTTATACGGTGCTGAGTTTGATGTGGCGGTGGATGTGGTGGCTGGGCTAAGCGCTCGCGCCGGTATCGCCTACACCCGCGGCAAGGGCGATAACGGCGACTTGGCCCAGATAGCGCCGCTTGAAGGCCGCTTTAACCTGGATTACCAGGGCCAGCAGTGGGCCATCGGCGCCGAGTGGGTGGTATCTGACCGCCAGACCCATTTTAACCCGACGGTGGATGTGAATGAGGAAACCGCGGGCTTTGGTGTGGTTCATCTGTACGGCCACTGGAATATTAGCCCCGAACTGGTGTTTGAAGCCGGGGTTGAGAACCTGACGGATCGGGCTTATGCCTACCATGTTAACGCGGCCAATGCCGATCCATTTAACCCCGAGGCTGTTCGGGTTAATGAGCCCGGTCGCCAAAGTTGGGTCAAGCTGCGCTATCAGTTTTAGCGCTTAGCACGCTGTTCGTTTTAACCCCGCGCCAACCTTAAATGTGGGGCCTTAGGCCCCACTTTTGTCTCGCTTGGTGCTTTACCCAACCATTCTTTACGCCCATCTTTCCCCTGTGTCTTGAGCTGGCCAAAATCTCGGTGCTATATTCCCAAGCGTGTTATTGCAATTGGAGGTACCCTAGATATGTTTGATGCCAATAAATTAATGAACCAACTGCTCGGTGGCGAAACCGTGCAAAAGAGCAAGGACTACCTCAGTGACAACAAGGGTGGTATTGCCGGTGGCGCCGTGGCCGGTGGTTTGGCCGGTTATATGATGGGCTCAAAGAAGGGCCGCAAAATGGCCAAAAAAGCCGCTACCTACGGCGGTTTGGCGCTGCTTGCCGGAGTGGCCTACAAGGCCTATAACAACTACCAACAGAATAAATCTACACCCCATGGCCAGGCCGAGCCAGAGCTGACCCTGGCGCCGGCCGACTCCAACTTTGCCTTAGAAGACCAAACTGGCAGCAAGCCCTTTGCCACCACTCTAGTCAGCGCCATGATCGCCGCGGCCAAGGCCGATGGGCAGATAGATGGGGCCGAGCAGCAGGCCATTTTTGGCAAGATTCAAGAATTGGAATTGGGGGCCGAGGAAAAGGCCTTTTTATTCGATCAGCTCAACCAGCCCATGAATATCGATGGCCTGGTGGCGGCGGCTAGCAGCCGCGAACAGGCGGTGGAGATCTACCTGGCCTCGCTGATGGCGATTGAGGTGGATACCCCGGCCGAGCAGGCCTATTTGAGTATGTTGGCGGCCCGGCTCAATTTAGAGCCAGAGCTGGTGGCAGAAATTCACAATAGTTTGACGGCGGCGACCCAGTAAGGGTGCCATGGGTGTTTAACGGTGTGCCCTAGGGCACCGCTGAGCATCAGCGAGTTATTCAGAGGTACCCTAGAACTTAAACTGCACCATTACTGCTGCCAGCTTGCTCTCAATTTGGCTCAGCTCGGCGGAGGTTTTGGACAGCTCCTCACCGCCTTGGGCTGTGCCGTCTGCTATCGCCGCTACCTGTTCGACATTGACGGATATTTCGCTGGTGACTTGGGTCTGCTCTTCGGCGGCGGCGGCAATCTGTTCGTTCATATTATTAATTTCCGCAACCGCCGATGAGATACTCAACAGCGAGCCGTTTAGTTTTTCAATCTGCGTGACCGTGTGCTCGCGTTTACTTAGGCTGCGGCCCATCACCTGGGAGGCATCTTCCGCGCCGCGCTGCAGGGTTTCAATCATGGCTTGAATTTCACTGGTACTCTTTTGGGTGCGGTTGGCTAAGGTTCTCACCTCGTCGGCCACCACTGCAAAGCCCCGCCCTTGCTCGCCGGCCCTGGCCGCTTCAATCGCCGCATTAAGGGCCAGTAAATTGGTTTGGTCGGCGATATCAGTAATCACATTGACAATATTGCTAATACTCTCGGCACTGGCTTTTAGCGATGTGGTGACTTCGGCGGCGAGAGTAATCTCCTGGGACAGGTCTTCCACCGCTGCCATGGTCGCCGCCACGGCGCTCTTGCCGGTTTCGGATTCGCGGTTGGCATTATTGGCTGAGCCAGCAGCTTGGGCCGCGCTTTGAGCCACCTCTTCGGCGGCCGAGGATAATTGTTTTATCGCCGTAGCCGCGTGGCTGGTTTCTTCGCGCTGCTTGGCTACATTGGCCTGGGTTTGTTCAATAAATTCGGTCGAGCGTTCGGTAGATAGGCCCAGCTCTGCGACACTGGTTTTTAACTCTTTAATCAAGTTCTGCATTTTTTCCGCAAAGTCGTTAAAGCCCCGGGAAATTCTGCCCACTTCATCTTTGCCGCCACTGGGCAGGCGCCGGGTTAGGTCACCCTCGCCGCGGCTGATGTCGGCCAGGGCATCGGCGGTTGCGCCCAGGGGTTTGGCTAGGCGCCCACTGACTACAGCTGCAAACAACAGTGCCAGCAGTGCCAGGGCGCCACCGATAGCTGCAATTCGCATCATCGTATTATTGCTGTTGGCGTTAATTTTCTGCTCGGCGGCGGCGACCGCGGTATCGATATCGTCGATATAAAAGCCGGTGCCGATCATCCATTGCAGCTCGGGCAGGGCGATGGCATAGCTGAGTTTGGGGGCGTCTTTGCCAAGTGAGGGTTTAAGCCATTGGTACTCAACATAGCCGCCGCCGGCGCGGGCCTGTTCGATCAGCTCATGAATTAAACGCACCCCATTTTTGTCCTTCAGCTCGATCAGGTTTTGACCTTCTAGCTTGCGGTTGGGGGCGGTGGCAATATTGGTGCCCAAATAATCGTAGACAAATATATAGCCGTCATTGCCTTCGCCGAAGCGCATCGAACGCAGCGCCTCGGCCACTTTCAAGCGCAGTGTCGCTTCACTTAAGCCCTCCGCATTTTGCAGTATCGGCAGCACCCCAGTGCGGGCGATATCGACATAGTTTTTCAATACTAGGCGCCGGGATTCGGTCATCGATGCGCGAATATCGCGCACCTCATCCGCGCCCAACTGGGCCAGTCGTTGATTGATATAGACCATTATCGAGACCACCACCAATAGGGTGGGGATGGTACTTAACAAGAGTATTTTGCTTTTAATCGAAAAACCTTTCATATCAAATCCATGATGTTAACGGCATAAGTATTGTTCAGGACTTGCCGCTAGCGCAGTAGCTGCAGCTAAGCCTTTTGACTGAGTTTGTAGTTGTAACGGCATGCTTGCCAAAACCATTAGTTATTTTGGGGTATTTTTATGGTTAATAGTGCAATTAAATATGGTCAAAAAGGACAATTTTAATATCGAGTCCAGGTTTGCTTGTGTGAAATATGCACACTCTGCTGTTTGGGTCTCCCTGCTAATACCTGGGCCTCGCCAAAATTCGCCAGTGGGCTAAAATAGCGGCTTCTATTTTTGGGGGCATGGCAGTGGCAGAGCAGCAGCAGGGTATATGGGCCAGGTTTAAACTGGCCCTTAAGCGCTTTTTTGGCCTGGCGCCGCCGGCCCTTAATATCCAGTGGCGGCCTGAATGGTCGGCTTTTTTGGCTAAAGAGGTGCTGTTTTATCAGCGCTTAGATGAGGCCCAGCGCAAGCTGTTCGAACAGCGCGCCCTGTTGTTTTTGGGCACTACCGAAATTTTCGCCGGCGAGCAGCACGCCGCCGATGAAGACAAGCTACTGGTGGCCGCCAGTGCCATAATCCCGGTATGGGGTTTTCCCCGCTGGCACTATTTTAATCTTAAAACCGTCTACCTGATGCCTGCCGCCTTTAATGATGATTTTCAGTGCGGCCAGTCCGATTCCTTATATACCGGCATGGTCGGCACTGGCCCCATGGCGGGGAAAATGGCCTTAAGTTTGCCCGCCCTGCGCCAGGGCTTTGACAATAACCGCGATAAAACCAATGTGGGCATTCACGAGTTCGTCCACTTGATCGATATGGCCGATGGCAATACCGATGGCTTTCCCGAGTATATGAGCGACTATGCCTTTGCCATTCCCTGGTTTGAACTGGTGGTTAAAAAAATTGACGATATCGACAGCAATCGCAGCAATATCGACCAATACGGTGCCACCAACCCGGTGGAATTTTTCGCGGTTGCCAGCGAGTACTTTTTTGAGCGCCCCAAAATGTTGCAGAAAAAACACCCGCAGCTGTTTGAGCGCTTACAAAACTTTTACCGCCAAGATGTTCTGACGCTGGCCCAGGATCTCGAACCACGTAAAAAAGCCCCTTGCCCCTGTGGCAGCGGCAAACGCTATAAACACTGCTGTATGCCGGAGGACTAGTGTGGCCGAAGCCTGCCCGCTGTGTAAGCACCCAGCCAGCGTCGAATTCTTTACCGATAAGCGGCGCCACTACCGGCGCTGCCCCCAGTGTGATCTGGTGTTTGTGGCCGAGCAATTTATCCTCAGCGCCGAGGCGGAAAAGGCCGAGTACGATAAACACCAGAACCATCCCGGCGATCAGGGCTACCGTCGCTTTTTAAACCGCTGCCTTGGGCCGGTATTAAGCAGACAGGCCGAGGGGGCAGTGGGCTTGGATTTTGGCTGTGGCCCGGGCCCAACCCTAAGCGCAATGGCAAAAAATGCGGGCTTTGACGTCAATAACTATGATCCGTTCTACTTTCCCGACCAAAGTGTATTTAATCAGTCGTATGATTTTATTACCCTGACCGAAGTGATCGAACATATTGCCGATCCAGGGCCGGTTATCGAGCATTTGCTGGGTTTGTTAAAGGCAGATGCTTGGTTGGCGGTAATGACCAAGCGCCATCGGGGGCGAGAGGCCTTTGCCAATTGGCACTATAAGAATGACCCCACTCATATCCGCTTTTACAGCGATAAGACTTTTGAGTATTTGGCTCGGGCTTATGGTCTTAAAGAGGAGCTTATAGGAGCTGATGTGGTGTTGCTGCAAAAACTTAAGGCTGCTTAAATTCGGCCGCTATAGGGAAGAGTTATTCAGAGGCACCCAAGGGATTACTATGAACCGATCGAGCAAAGCTCTGGCGAATCACGCCTCAAATGCCCACTACCTATTATTTGGGGGCTTTTGCTGTATTTTGGCCTACGGCCTATTTCGAGCTGAGCCGGTGCCCATGCCCTTCCACCAAGCCGATAAAATAGCGCATTTTTCTATCTTTGCCGGTTTGGGTTTGTGGGGCTGCTATCTCTGCCCTGGCAGGTGGCGGCTACGCTTTTGGCCGGCCTTAATTCTACTGGCCGCCCTGGCCGAGCCAGCCCAGGCCTACTGGCGCCCGCTGCGGGTATTCAGCGAGTTTGACGCCCTGGCCAATATAGCCGGCGCCCTGCTGGCCCTGCTTATGGTGTATTTATGGCCAAGTGTCCGCGGACACTTCGGCCGCCTCAGCGGACGCTAGGCGGACACACTTACAAACCTGTTGAAGTAAATTTATCCTTTTAAATCAATAATATAGAAACTTGGCACGGCCTTTGTAATAACACCGCTAATCTTGAACACAAGGAACTAGCGGTGATTAAAGACACCTCCGCCCAAGACCGCAATGTCGAACGCCGACGCCGTCTTTCCCCTAAATTACTGTGGCTGCTGCCACCCCTATTGTTACTGCTGGCCACGGCCAGCTTGCTCGGCGGTGGCGCCTCGGCTTCGCTTGAGCGAGAATCCCTGCGCACGGCCACGCTCAGTCGGGGTGTATTTGAGCGGGTGGTCAATGCCAGCGGCCGGGTGGTGGCCACCAACTCACCGGCTTTATACGCGGCCGCCAGTGGCCGGGTGCAGTTTGTTAAAAAACCCGGTGAGCAGGTTTTAGCCAATGAGGTGATCGGCCATATTTACAGCCCGGCGCTTGCCAACCAGTTGCAGCAGGCCCGCAACCGCCTGCAAAGTGCCAAGTTAGAGCTGCGGCGAATGGGTCTGGAACTAAAGCAGCGCAAGTTGGCGCTTAAAAAACAACTGGATTTAGCTCGGGTGCAGCACACTGCCGCCAAGCGTGAACGCAAACGCGCTGCCTCTTCATTTAAAATTAAAGTAATCTCAGAATACGATTACGAAAAAGCCCGTGATGAACTGACCAAGGCCGAGTTAGATTTAGAAAACGCCAAAGCCGAAGTAGCGATTAAATCTGAGATGATTGATTTTGAACTGCAAAGCTATCAAGTCAATGTGGATCAGCAGCAGCTAGTGGTGGATGAGCTGGCGCGCCGCTTTGCTCAGCTAACCCTGCACTCGCCGGTGACGGGCGTAATCGGCAACTGGTTGGCCGATCAAGATAGCCAGGTGGCCACCGATCAGTCGTTATTGACCGTGGTCGATCTCAGCGCCTACGAAGGCGAGCTGGATATTTCCCAGACCTTTGCCGATGAATTGGCCCCGGGCATGGCGGTCACTTTATCGTTAGCGGGTCAGCGCTATCCCGCCCAACTGCGTTCAGTCTCACCCGAGGTGCAAGACAACCAGGTCAAAGCAAGAGTAGTCTTTAGCCAGAACGATATTGCTGGCTTGCGTCAAAATCAGCATATCTCGGCCCGTATCTTATTAGAGCGCAAAGACAATGCACTGCTGTTACCCCGGGGGCCCTATTTAGAGGCTGGCGAGTTTGTGTATCGCATCGACAACGGCAGTGCCCGGCGTCAGCCGGTGCAAATTGGCGCGCGCAGTATCGACCAAGTGGAAGTGCTGTCGGGGCTGGCCCCCGGCGATGAAGTTATAACCTCGTCAGTGGCCGAGTTCGCCCAGCACGAAATTCTATTGATTAAATAAAACCAGGTAAAAACTATGTTGGCCATGAACAATATCAGCAAGGTGTTTAGCACCGATCTAATTGAAACCCACGCCCTCAGAGATTTTAGCCTGCGGGTAGGTGAGGGCGAATTTGTAACCGTGACTGGCCCCTCTGGCTCAGGTAAAACCACGTTTTTAAATATCGCCGGGCTGTTGGAAAATTTTAGCGGCGGCGAATATCGGCTTGATGGTGAAGACGTACGCCAGTTGAGCGATCGCCAACGCTCGCGCCTGCGCAACCAGAAAATTGGTTTTATCTTTCAAAGCTTTAACCTGATACCCGATTTAGACCTGTTTGATAATGTGGATGTGCCGCTGCGCTATCGGGGCTTTAGCGCCAGCGAACGGCGCCAGCGTATTGAGCACGCGCTGGAGCGGGTGGGCTTGCTGGCCCGGGCCAAGCACTTACCGGCCCAGCTATCTGGTGGCCAACAACAGCGGGTGGCCATTGCCCGAGCGCTGGCTGGTGAGCCTAAATTTTTATTGGCCGATGAGCCCACCGGTAATCTGGATTCGCTAATGGCGCGCCAAGTGATGGAACTGCTCGAAGAAATTAATGCCGAGGGCACCACCATTGTGATGGTTACCCACGACCCAGAGCTGGCTCGCCGCGCCCAGCGCAATATTCAAATTATCGATGGTCAGGTGAGCGATATGCAATCGGATCTGGCGGCCAGTGCCTAGGGGGCTTTATGTTGAGTTATTATATTAAACTTGGCTGGCGCCATATCTGGCAGATGCCGCTGCTCAGTAGCTTAATTATTTTAGCCTTTGCCCTGGGTATCGGGGTATCCATGACCATGATCAGCTACTACCAGGCCATGGCTAAAAACCCTGCGCCCGGCGGCGGCAGCAATTTATACGCAGTGCAACTGGCAGCCTACGGCGACGATATGGAATCCTGGGGCGGCACCGCCGATGGCCTGCCGCGCCAAGTAACTTATATGGATGCAGAAAATCTGCGCAAGGCAGAGCTGCCCTTTGCCAGTACTCCTATCTACCAATTTATGCCCATTATGAAAAGCCAGCGCCCAGGGGTTGGGCCCAGCGGTGATTTTCGTGGCCGCTTTGTGCAGCGTGATTTTTTTAGCATGTTTGGCTTGCAATTCCTGCACGGTGGGCCCTGGGGTAAAGCGATAGACCTAGAGCCCGAGCGCCAAATAGTGATCAGCCGTGCGCTTAATGAGTGGGTATTTGGCGGCGGTAACAATGTGGATAAGACCCTGCAAATTGGTGAAGACCCCAGCCCGTTTACGGTTGTCGGTATTGTCGATAACTGGCACCCGCAACCGGCCTATTACGATTTAACCACTGGCTCGTTTCCACGCAAAGGCCCAGAGGTGTTTTTGCCCTATGCCCTAAACCCGGTGTTGGAAGAATTTCCGATGGGGAATATTAGCGGTTGGCAGAATGCTATTTTGCAAAGCTACCAAGACCTGCTTAAGTCTGAGTTTGTGTGGCAGGTATTTTGGGTGCAGCTAAACAATGACGATGAAGTGGCCCGCTACCGAGCCTATTTAAAAGCTTATGTCCAGCAGCAGCGCCAGCTGGGCCGCTTTGCCAACCCCAACCCCCGGGGCGAGCTGCGCAATGTCAGCGAGTGGCTGGATTACAACCAAGTCATCAGCCGAGACAACCAAGTTATGGTGGGCCTGAGCTTTTTGTTTTTACTGGTGTGCCTGGTCAACACCATCGGCCTGTTGCTGGCCAAGTTTTTGCGCAAAATGAATGAAGTGGGTGTGCGCCGGGCACTGGGCGCCAGCCGCCGGCAAATATTTAGCCAGTACTTGGTCGAGGTTTTATTAATGGGCGCCCTGGGCGGCTTGCTGGGGCTGTTATTTACCTATTTGGGGCTGGGCCTAGTGCGGACATTGTATAAAACCCAAATCGCCCAGTTGGATTTAAGCCTGGTGGCCATGACGCTGTTGTTGTCGCTAATAGCGGCCTGTGGCGCTGGCCTATTGCCGGCACTGCGCGCCGCCAACAGTAACCCCGCTGTATTTTTAAAAGCGCAATAGCAAAGCTTAGGAGAGATAATTATGGCAATTGGCCCAATTTTACGCAGCTTGCTGCGCAACCCTAGCGGGGCAATACTCATCGCCTTGCAGCTGGCGCTGACCTTGGCGATCGTCAGCAATGCGGTATTTATCATTCAACAACGCTTAGATACCATGGCTCGCAGTACTGGCCTGGTGGAAGAAGAAGTATTGACCGCCCGGGTATTTTACTTTGGCAAAAACGTCGACCGCTATGCTCAGGCCCAGCGCGATATCGCTACCTTAGAACAGATGGCCGGGGTTAAATCGGCGGTTTACGCCAGCTCGATTCCCCTGGGCGGCTCCAATAGCACCACAGCTATCTGCTACGACTCAGGTAGCGATAGCTGCCCCCACGAGGCTTCTATTTTTCGTGGTGATATACAGTTGTTGGAAACCTTTGGTATGGAGCTGGTCAGCGGGCGTGGCTTTAAACCGCAAGAGCTGGTTAAAAGTGAAACCTTTGCGACTGTAGAATCCAGCAGTATTTTGGTCACCGAGGCTTTGGCCAAGGCCTATTTTCCCGATCAGCCAGCGGTGGGTAAGCTGTTGTACATCAATGAAAAAGTGGCAACTATTGTCGGCGTGGTTAAACAGCTGTTGCGCCCCGCCAATAGCGCCAGCGGGCCAGAGGGGGGCTTTGCGATCATTCTGCCCCATTTGCGACACTCGGCGTATTTGGCCCTGCGGGTAGAGCCTGGGGCCATGCTCGATATACAGCAAACCCTGGCGCAGACACTGCTAGCGCTTAACGATCAGCGCGTGATTAACTATATTCAACCCATGGCCAAGGTAAAGGAACACGCCTACGGCGGCGATCGGGCCATGATTGTATTGCTGTTGGGGGTAGTGGGTTTACTCGCCGTGGTCACCGCTTTAGGAATAGGCGGCCTGGTGAGCTTTGCGGTGGCCAGTCGCAAAAAGCAAATTGGCACTCGCCGCGCCCTGGGCGCCAGCCGGGGCGATATTATCCGCTATTTTATTGGCGAAAATTTATTGATCGCCACGCTGGCACTGGGCTTGGGGGCCTGCCTGGCGCTGCTGCTCAACCACTATCTTATGCAAAATTATGCCCTGGAGCGCTTGCAGCCGAGCTATATTTTCGGCACGATTTTACTGGTGCTGGCCATTAGCCAGCTGGCGACTTTACTGCCGGCCTTAAAGGCGGCCAGTGTATCGCCCGCAATCGCTACACGCACCGTCTAATGGTTAGTGTCAACACGCCTTAAAAGGAATAATAAACTGTGATTCTTATTGTGGATGACAACCCCGCCATTGGCGAGGCCTTGTCTTTACTGTTGGAGCTTAATAGCCTGCAGGCAGCGGTGGCGCACAGCCCTGCCGAAGCTTTAGCGCTTGCCGCCGAGCAGCGCCCACAGCTGGTGATCCAAGATATGAACTTCAGTGCCGAGCGCAGTTCGGGGGAAGAGGGCAGAGCCCTGTTCTACCAGCTGCGCAGCCAATGGCCCGACCTGCCCATAATTCTAATGACTGCCTTTGCCAATTTGGGCATGGCGGTAGAGCTGGTTAAGGCCGGTGCGGCAGATTACCTGAGCAAACCCTGGGATGATGCCAAGCTATTGCTCGCGGTCAACAACCTGTTGCAACTGGCCGAGCTAAGCGAGGCCGGCCCGGCCCTGCACAACCAGCAACAGGTTGCCTGTGAGCTGAATAAGGCCGAGCTGTGCGGCACTGTTTATGCCAGCCCCAAAATGCAGCGCCTGATCGATATGGCGGTGCAGGTGGCCCCGGCCGATGTGCCGGTATTGATCAGTGGCCCCAACGGCGCCGGTAAAGAGAAAATTGCTGAGATTATTCAGGCCAACTCACGCCGGGCAGACAAGCGCTTTATTAAAGTGAATGTGGGCGCGCTGGCAGCAGATTTAATTGAGGCAGAATTATTCGGAGCCGAGAAGGGCGCCTATACCGGAGCCGATAAAACCCGTATCGGCCGTTTTGAAGCCGCCGATGGCGGCACACTGTTTTTGGATGAGATGGGCAATTTACCGTTGCAGGGGCAGCATAAATTATTGCGGGTTTTGCAAAGCGGTGAGTTTGAACGAGTGGGTAGTTCCGTTACCCAGAAAGTGGATGTGCGCATTATAGCGGCCACCAACGAAGATCTACCCGCAGCGATAGCCGAGGGCAAGTTTCGCCAAGACCTGTACTACCGCCTTAATGTTATTGAGCTAAAATGCCCGGCACTGGCCGAGCGCCCGGAAGATATTTTGCCCCTGGCCTTGCATTTTTTACAGACCTTGGCGCCTGGGCAAGATAAGCAACTGAGTGCCCAGGCCGCCGGGGCACTGGCCGCCTATGGCTGGCCCGGCAATGTGCGCGAGTTGTATAACCGCGTGCAGCGGGCGCTGCTGCTGTCGGGCAGTAGCCAGATAAGCGAAGCGGATTTAGACCTGCCACTGGATAATAGCGCCGCCATAATCAGCGCCACCGCGCTGAGCCTGGCCCAAATTCAGCAGGCGCTGGACAAACACGGTGGGGTGGTGGCCCGGGCGGCGCGAGAGTTGGGTATTTCGCGTCAGGCACTGTATCGGCGTTTGGCCAAGAGTGAATAATGTCTTTTAGCACACGACTTGTATTGACTACCCTGTTACACGGCTGCCTGATTGGCCTGGGCCTGTTGCTGGGCTTTGTGTATTACAGCGAGCACCCCTATTGGGTAATGTTAGCGGCGCCGGCCTTATTGCTGCTGGTTTTATGGAGCGCAATACGCCAGGCCCGGGCCATCAGCCGCGATATGCGCAGCTTGGAGGTGGCGCTGCTCAATATTCGTGATGCCAATTTCAGTGTATCCATGCCCCCGGCCGAGCTGCCGGAAATGGCCGGTATTGTGGCGTCCATGAACAGCAGCTTTGGCGAGCTGCGCGAGCAGCGCCAAAGCATTTACCAGCGCGAGTTATTATTGGATACGGTGATCGAGGCCTCGCCGGTGGCCATGTTACTATGCGATGGGGCCGGCCATTTAATCTTTGCCAATGCCAGTGCCAGGCGTTTAATACTGGATGGACGCAAGCACAATGGCGCCAGCTTACTGCCCCTGCTGGCCACTGTCGACCAGCCTTTGGCACAAACCTTTCGCGATATTCTCCAGCGCGGCCAGGAGACCTTTTTTAGTGTGCGCCAAGGCGGCGATAATCATAGCTATCACTACGCCAATAGCCACTTCAGTATCGACCAGCGCCAGCACCGCTTGCATCTGCTAAAAGATGTAAGCCGGCAGATCAACCGCCAAGAGGCCGATAACTGGAAGAAAACCATTAAAATTATCAGCCACGAATTGAATAATTCCCTGGCCCCCATTTCGTCGCTGGCCCACTCCTGCCAATTATTATTGGCGCGAAAAGAGTATGAGCGTTTGAGCACCGTATTGGGGCGGATCGAAACCGGGGTGCAGTCGCTACACGAGTTTATTCAACGATACGCCAGTTTTGCCCGTTTGCCACTGCCCCAACTGGAGCCACTGGACTGGCCCAGCTTTATGCAACAGCTGCACGATCACTATAAGTTTGAGCGCCTAAGCCCAGTGCCACACTGGGCGCTGCGCGCCGATGCCGGCCAGTTGCAACAGGCGCTATTAAACCTGCTTAAAAATGCACACGAGTCTGGCTCGCCGGCAACAGGTATTAAACTGTGGGTAGAAAAGCAGGGCGATTGCACCCGTTTTACCTTAAGCGACCAGGGCAAGGGTATGGCCCCCGAGGTACTGGAAAAAGCCCTGCTGCCTTTCTACTCCACCAAGCCCCTGGGTTCCGGCATTGGCCTGGCCCTATGCCGAGAAATCGTCGAGGCCCACCACGGCCAAATTAGTTTAGATAACCGCGAGTCTGGCCTGACGGTATCGATTCTATTGCCAAATCTTTAGGTTTTGTCTGCGTAGCCGCGCGGCTTTAAGCGCAGGTTTCGGCAGCGTATATCAATAAAAGCTAAAATTTATTCTCATTTACATTGACAGCCTGTCCCCGTATTCGCTAGCCTATGGATTAGTTTTACACAGCAAGCTATAAAGGCTCAGGCCTGTTAGTGGAAATCACGTTGCCATTCACTTCTAAATCAGCAAAGGTATTGCGCTCGCTTACCCATTGGTCGTTGGCGGCGTTTCTGCTCGTCTCGATAGCGGCCAGTGTGCACGCCAGTGAGCATATTACCCATTACGCCGACCACAGCAGCTGTGTTTACTGCCCGCTTCTCGATGTTGTCGAAGCACCGTTACAATTGCCGCCCGACAGCGTCTGCTATCGTCCCCATTACATCGAGCCCAGCACAGAGCTGGTGCCCCGCACCACTGCCGGGGCTAACGCTCGTGGCCCACCACAAACCCTTATTCGTTAGGGCACCTCTGAATAACTCGATGACGCTCAGGCCTTGAGACAAATGCGCTAGCAAGGCGCTCGCTCGAAGGCATGCTGGGTGCACGTCCAGAGTGAGCAACGCCGCTAGCGCATTTGTCGCAAGGCCTCGCAGAGCGGGTCATAAAGCGCACATCTGCGGTGTTGCGCTGCTTGTAAAGGCGGCCGGCATTCACTGCGCAGCGCGCCTTGCAGCTATACGCTTTAGGGTGCCGCTGAGCATCATCGAGTTATTCAGAGGTGCCCCAGGCCCTTAGGGCTGTACTGAATCTGATTTAGCCTGCCCCAAAACGGGGTCTGAGGCGTCTTTATTTTTACAATTTTTATCTGCGGGCAGCGCTGTTGGCCTGCCTGTAGATGGCGTTTGAGGAATATTATGAAAACTTCCAAACTACTGTTCCGCCTGGGAACCGTATCATCCCTGTGTGCTTTATCGCTGCCGGCACTGGCCGCCAGCGCCGAGGCCGAGGCGGATAAAAACAATGAACCCATTGAAGAAGTACTGGTACACGGCACTAGCCTGGAGTTAACCAAGGGCATGGCCGCCATTCCCCGCCATGTATTGGCTGGCGACGAGCTGGCCCGGCGCCGCCAGGGTGGCCTGGGTGAAACCCTGGCGGGAATACCCGGCGTGCACCTGGACAATTTTGGCGCCGGTGCCAGTCGCCCGGTAATTCGCGGCCAGACCTTGCCGCGGATCGAGATACTCAGCAATGGCAGCAATTTGTTCGATGTGTCTTC
>JAOXRV010000778.1 GCA_025800435.1 Cellvibrionaceae bacterium
CTACTTTTACCGGCCAGGGTTTCCAGTGCATCGTTGGCGCTGTTAATTTCACCGGCCACCGACTGGGTGGATTGCACTGAGCGCTCAACCATTTCACCCAAACGCCCCGATAGCATATTGGCCTCGCGGGTTTGCACAGCGGTTTCACTGGCATTGCGGGAGACCTCATCGGCCGCAACTTCCATTTGGGTGGCGGACTGGGCCACCTTCATACACTCGGCATTTTGGGCCTCAATTTCAGTCAGATTGGCCTCCATCATTTGCGCCATATTGCCGGCGCTGCCGGCCAGCTGCTGGGCCACCCCGGCAAGCTCGGTAAAGTTCTCCCGCAAACGCATTACCAGTTTATTAACACTGCGCGCGGCCAGCGCCACTTCCGCATCGCCGCGCTCATCAATGCGCAGGGTAAAATCATTATTTTTGGCAATTTCACCAACGGTATGACTTAAACGAGCAATTGGGGCGGCCAAGCTGTTTGCAAACCACAAGCCGGTTGCGACAGCGATCAGCAGCACCACCACAAAGGTTAAGCCGCCGTACATGGCAATATTATTGCCAAGTGCAACTACCGAGGCAAAGGCTTCAGACTCGTTAACCTCGGCAACAATACCCCAGTTTAAGCCTTGAATTGACACCGGCGTGTAAGCCCCCGCCACCGTTTCACCGAGATAGTTCTGGTAGTGCGCTACGCCTGTACGCCCCTGCATGACCTCGCGGGCGGCTAAACTATCGGCCGATAGGGAGCCGATGGTGGTACCCCGGGCAATAACAATATCGGTGGCGGCATTACCCAGCTCAGCTTGATAACCCCAGGCTTTAAACGCTTCCGGGTTTTCCACAAACAAGCGACTATCTGAGCGCATATTGAGATCTTTACCGACCAGAAAAATTTCCCCGGTTTCACCATAGCCCTTTTGTTGCCATTTTTGATCCAGGGTCATCAACTGGTTAATACGATCCAGGGCTAGCTGAAACACCAGTACACCCACTTGTCGGCCGTTATCGATAATTGGGGTGGCCGCAAAAGCGGCACTATCGTTGTAGCTGGGCAAATAGCTGCTAAAATCAGCCATCACCACTTCGCGCTTGGTGCCCAGCTCGGCCGCGCGGGTAAATGCCCGCCCCAGGCCAGAGTCTCGATAGGGGCCGCGAATTAAGTTGGTGGCAAAATCCAGCTCTTTGTACACTGAGTAGACAATCTCGCCAGCTGGGTTGACGATAAAAACATCGTAAAAGCCAAAGCGTTTTGTAAACTGTTGAATGGGCTGGTGATAGCGGCTGTGAACCCGGTCGTAGCCATTGTTTTGTGGTGATGCCAGCATTTCGTCTTTTTCACCCAGGGCCAGGGGGTTATTGCTGATATACAAGTACTGAAACCAGCGCGCGCGCTCGCCCAGACCATTGATAATAGGCTCTATATCAACACTGGCGCCATTGTTCTTGGCTTTATAACGATTGCTATAATCGTTTTCATAATAATTGCGAACGGATTGCTGTCCCTGGGCCGGCAGGTTCGCCAAGCTTCCATCAATACTGCCAAAGCTCTCCTGCTTAAAAGCCTGATCCAATTCCTGTACCGCATCAACCAACATGGTGCTCTGGGCCTGGCTTAACAGCTGCTTATTAACCGTGTCAAAGTAATCTTCCAGTTCTATACGTTTGGCCTCGCGGCGCGATACCAAGCTGTTTTCCAACTGCTGATTAAGGGCTTGCTGGGCAGAGTTGAAGGAAAACCAACCCAAGATAACCGTTACCGACAGCAATGGGATCAACGCCAACGCTAAGGCAAATACTGACACCCGTGTTTTAACTTTCATTTCGTCGCTCTCGTTTCACATGTTTAGTAATAACTGAATCCATGAGCTAGGCAAACCCACTAGCGGTTCCATCATCACTCTTAACGGCACTTGCTTACTAAAGGTTTAGTAATTTTTAGAAAAAACACAATAAGCTGCTTGGTGAGATAAAGTTGCCGACGACAGCAACTACCAGACCTAAGCTTCATCCTGTGCCTCTTTTACGCATAAACCTGATCAACATCCTGATAACTGGGCATAGCCAGGCTCAAAATACCGAAGTTCGTGCGCTACTTACTCACCAAAATGGTGCATGGCAATAAAATATTTGGCATATTGTAAATTGTCTATAAACCGACCAATGGGCGATAGATCAACCCCTGGGCGCTGATCAAAACACAGCCTTCTTAATCAGCGGCCTAAATACTCCTTTGTGGCGGGCAAGCTGCTATACTCTCGCCTTTTGTGGCCAGGCTCTCCCGGCCGTCAGTATTTTATGGCTTGTACAGGTTCCTCATGCTTAAAAACGATGCGCTCGCTCAATTAAACCAGCTGAAAAAAGACATTCGCGCCGCCAAAGATATCGCCAAGGGCACGGTGCGTGGCAGCAGTGGCAAGTTTGGTTTTGCGGTACTGGACGATGGCCGCGAAGCCTTTATAAGCCCGCTGGATATGAACCGGGTTTTCCCCGGTGACCGAGTGCGCATCAATATCGTCGAGGGCAAGGGCGGCAAGCCCCAGGCAGAGCTAGAAAAACTGCTCGAAAGCCCCCTGCGCGACTTTGTCGGCAAGTACGTGGTCAAGGGCCAAGGCCACTTTGTCGAGCCCGACCTACCCCAGTTCAACCGCTGGCTGTTTATTCCCCCCAAGCAGCGCAAAGGCCTAAAAGCCGGCGATTACCTGCACTGCCGGGTGACTCAGCACCCCTTCTACAAAGACGGTAAAGCCCAGGTTAAGGTGCTAGGCAACCTCGGCCAGCTGCAACAAGCGGGTTTTGAGGCCCGCTATATGGCGGCTAAATTCGAGCTGCCCGAACAGTTTAAGCCCAAGGCTTTGGCCGAGCAGAGCGAACTGGCAGAGGGCAAACAACAGGCCCTGTGGCAGCAGCGGCCCCTGGCCGAGGCCCCCTTTGTGACCATCGACGGCGCCAACACCCTGGATATGGACGATGCCATTGCGGTGGCTCAGACCGATAATGGCTACCGCCTAAGTGTGGCCATCGCTGACCCCGGCGCCGAAATTGCCGCCGGATCAGAGCTTGCCGAGAGCGCCCTGGGGCGGTCGCAAACCGTGTATATGCCTGGCCACAGTTTGCATATGTTGCCGACCGAACTGTCTCACCAGCGCTTTTCCCTGGTAGCCGAGCAAGAGCGCCCCTGTATTTTGGTGGAGCTGGATATCGACACTGACGGTGCCATTAGTCACAGTCAGTTTAGCCTGGCCAAGCTGCAATCCCAGCGTAAACTCAGCTATCAGCAGGTTGCGGATTTCCTCGCCGGCGACGACAGCGAGGCACTGCCCGCAGCCATTGCCGACAGCTTAAAACACATGCAGGCCCTAGCCGAACGGCGTGAGCAGTACCGCCGTGAACACGCACTGGTGATGGAAGACAAGCCCGATTTTGAGCTGGAGCTGGGTGAGAATGGCAAGATTAACGCGATCCACAAGCTCGAAAAAAACCCGGCCCATAAAATGGTGGAAGAGGCGATGCTAGCGACCAATATTGCCGCCGCTGAGTTCTTCGCGGCCAAGGGCAGCAAAGCCCTATACAGTACCCACAGCGGTATTAAAGCCGATAAGCTCGACAATCTGCGCGGCGTATTGGGCGAAGACCACCCCGCCCTGGCCGAGTTGGCGCTCGACAGCCTAGCTGGCTACCGGGAGTTGATGCAAAAGCTCGAAACGCTGGACGGCCAGCTTTATTTCACCATTAAGCGCCTGCTGCAATCGAGCGAACTGAGGCTCGAACCGGCGCCGCACTTAGGCCTAGGCCTTAACGCTTACGCCACCATCACCTCGCCCATTCGCCGCTACCAGGATTTGTACAACCACTATCAGCTGAAGCAGGCCCTGGGCCAAGGCCAAGGCAGCACCCTTGATGAGGAGCAGCTGCAAGCCCTGCAACAACAATTGCAGCGCGGCCGCCAGGCTGTGCGACAGATGGAGCAGTGGCTGCACTGCCAGTATATGAACAGGCAAACTGGCAGCGAGCACTCGGCCACCATTGCCCTGGTTAACGGCCAAGGGGTTGGGGTGCGCTTTGATGACAGCGGCATTGAGGGCTTTGCCTTGCTGCAAAATAAAGAGCAACCCTGGCAACTCGACCATCGCCGCTTAAAACTCGTCCGTGATGACACTGTTTATCAGTTGGGCCAAGCGGTTACCGTTAAGGTTGTGAGCGTGGATATGAAACTGCGCCGAATAGCCGTCGAGATAATCCCTGCCCCATAACGATCGACACTTTGGGCACAATAAATAGAAAAACTATGAACCCAGAACAATTTGCCGAGAAAAAGCAGCGGGATTTTGCCGCCCTGCTAGGGGTGCTCGATTTAGAGCGCATCAGCGAGAGCCACTACCGCGGCCACAATATGCCCACCGCTTGGCACCGAGTTTACGGTGGCCAGGTACTGGCCCAGGCGCTGTACGCCGCCCATTTAAGTGTGGGGCCAGAATTTCAAGTACACTCCCAGCACGCCTATTTTTTGCGCCCCGGGCGCATCGATGTGGATATCGACTTGCACCTGGAGATCGTCCGTGACGGCCGCGGCTTTTGCACCCGCCGGGTCACTGCCTGCCAAAACGACCGCCCTATACTCATCTCCTCGCTATCGTTTCAGCGCACAGAAAATGGACTCGATTACCAAGCGCCTTTTCGGCCCATCGCCCAGCCCGATCAGGTACAGACCGAGCACGAGCGTCTGATCGAATATTTTCAAACCAAGGGGCTAGACCCGGATCAGCGCACGGTAGAAATTGAATACCGCAACACCACCCCCTTTGATCATATCGAGCCCAAGCCTATGGCCGCCCACGCCGGGGTGTGGATGCGGGCCAGCGGTAAGGTCGACAGCCCTATTTTAAACCAGGCGCTACTGGCCTATATGTCCGACAGTTTTCTGCTCGACACCTCACTGCTGCCCCACGGCCTATCCTACTTTAACCCCAAGTTGCAAAGTGCAAGCCTAGACCACGCGCTGTGGTTTTACGGCCAGGTTCAGGCCCACCAGTGGCACTACTACGAGCTGGACTGCCCCCGCACCGGCAGCGGCCGCGGGGTTAACTTGGGTAAGATATACAATAAAGATGGCATTCTAGTCGCTACTGCGGCCCAGGAATGTTTGATGCGGCTGGTTGATTAAACCAGCCGCGTTGGGGGCAGTTTGCAATCGGGCCTAATGCACCGGCAGTTCTAAGGTTGAAAACAGCTCGTCTACTTCTGCCTTACTGCTGCGGCTGAGCGCATCGGCGACTAGATCGCGCTCTAGGTGGGGGGCAAACTTTTGAATAAACTCGTACATAAAACCGCGCAAAAAAGTGCCCCGGCGCACACCAATTTTGGTGGTGCTGGACTGGAATAGGTGGCTGGCATCTAGGGAAACCAAATCGCTATCGGTGTCTTCATCGTAGGCCATATGGGCGATAATGCCGATACCAAGCCCGAGGCGCACATAGGTTTTAATCACATCGGCATCGGCGGCGGTAAACACCACTTTGGGGGCCAGGCCGCGCTCGACAAACGCTTCATCCAGCTTGGAGCGGCCGGTAAAGCCAAATACATAAGTCACTATCGGGTGGTGGGCCACATCCTCTAAGCTTAGTTTAGATACCTGACAGAGGGGATGAT
>JAOXRV010000785.1 GCA_025800435.1 Cellvibrionaceae bacterium
CTTTTGGCGGCCAGGTTCTGCGCCACGGAGACTGATTCAACAAAGCCTATCAGGCTGATCATGATCGCCGCTGGCAGCAGTTGCTGTGCCAGCTCGGCATTAAACTGGGGCAGTGCCAGTGGCGGCAAGCCCTTGGGTATCTCGCCGACAATGGTCAGGCCCAGCTGCTCAAGCCCACCAATTTTTACCGCCACAATCGCCAGTATTACCGCCAGTACCGGCCCGGCTCGGCTCAGCAGCTCACATAAAAAATCGCCCAGGCCCAGGGCTTTTAATAGTTGTTTAAAATAGCGCCTGGCAAATAGTAATAGCCCTAAGCTGGCTAAACCTAAGGCCAGGGCCACCCAATTAAATTGCGCTTTGTGTTGCCAAAAACTGTCGGCCATTTCCAATAGATTGTGGCCGCTAATGGGAATGCCCAGAATATGTTTGAGCTGGCCAAAGGCAATTAAAATCGCCGAGGCATTAATAAAACCCGACATAACCGGGTGAGACAGCAAGCTCGCCAGCCAGCCCAGGCGCAATAGCCCCATCAGCAATAAAAACAGGCCCGAGATAGCGGCCAGTAAAATGGCGGCGGCAATATAGCTGGCACTGCCGGCCGCGCCAATTTGGCTGATGCTGGTGGCGGTTAACAGCGAGACAATGGCCACCGGGCCGACTGCCAGCACCCGGCTGGAACCAAATAAAGCATAGGCCAGTAGCGGTAAAATACTGGCGTATAGCCCCATTTGTGCGGGCAGGCCGGCGAGCATGGCATAGGCCAAGCTTTGGGGAATTAATAAAATGGTGACAATAATCGCCGCCATACCATCGGCGCTGGCGTCTTGCCGCTTATAGCTTTGCAACCAACTTAGGGCAGGCAGGCGCCAGGGTTTTGTTTTGGCTTCGCTCAAGTTAAATTCCTTTGTGCGATCTACAGCGCGTCAACCGGGATTTTGATATAGCGAATACCGTTATCTTCCGCCGGGGGCATATGGCCGGCGCGCATATTGACCTGTACCGAGGGCAAAATTAAACGCGGCATATCCAATTGGGCATCGCGGGCTTGGCGCATGCTGACAAAGGCCGCTTCGTCCTTACCGGCTAGGTGAATATTCTGCTTACACGCGGCAATGGTGCTTTGCCACTGATGTGTCTTGCGGCCTTCGGGCAAATAATCGTGACACATAAACACCCGGGTTTGGTCGGGGTGGGCCAGCAGTTTTTGAATAGAGTGGTATAAAGTCGGCGCATCGCCGCCGGGGAAATCGCAGCGGGCAGTGCCGTAATCGGGCATAAACAAGGTGTCACCCACGAACAGGGCATCGCCAATTAAATAGCTAACACAGGCCGGGGTGTGGCCGGGGGTGTGGATTACCTTACAGTCCAGTTCGCCCAGCTTAAAGCAGTCGCCGTCTTTGAATAAGCGATCAAACTGGCTGCCATCCCTGGCAAAGTCTTGCTCGGCATTAAAAACTTGGCCAAAAACCTCCTGCACTGTGGTAATGCACTCGCCAATCGCCAGCTGCCCGCCGAGCTTTTCTTGCAAATAGGGGGCGGCGGAGAGGTGATCGGCGTGCACATGGGTTTCAAGGTGCCATTGCACATCAAGGCCCTGGGCCTGGACGCGCTTAATCAGCTGATCGGCGCTACCGGTGCCGGTGCGGCCTGAGTTGGGGGCATAATCCAACACCGAATCCATAATGGCCGCCACAGCTGTGGCCGGATCGCTGATGATATAGCTAATGGTGAAGGTATCCGGATCGAAAAAGCCTTCTACCCGGGGCTGTGTAGTAGGATTAGCAGTCATGGTGGTACCCTTTAGCATTAAACAGTGGCTTAGACAGTCGCAAATAGCTTTAGCAATAAGCGCTGGCACAAGGGTACTGGCTTTTAGTTTTTATATCAAATATGGAATAAGCTTATAACAAAAAGAAATATAAGGAAATAAGCTATATAAGCAAAAGCTAATTTGTATCCGGCTGATCAAGTTGGCCAGCCAGCAGTTGCCAGCACCTAGGGTATATACACAACTAGTGCGCGATCGCGGGCTAAACAATATGCCGCTTTTCAAAATCCTTGGCCGGTATGGGCTTGTCAAATAAAAAGCCCTGTAGGTGATCGCAGCCTAAGTGCTTAAGCAGCGCGGCGGTGGCTTGGTCCTCTACGCCTTCGGCCACTACCTTGAGCTTAAAACTGTGGGCCATTTCGACAACCGATTTCACCACCACCTGGTCGTTGTTGGATTGGCAGAGTGACTTGATAAACACGCGGTCGATTTTCAGTTCATCAATGGGCAGTTTTTTCAGGTATTCAAGCGATGAGTGGCCGGTGCCAAAATCATCAATCGAGATTTTGATGCCAAGCGCCCGCAGCTTATTAAGTTGTTCGACCGCCTGTTCCAGGTGGTCCATCATTACCGATTCGGTCACTTCAATGGTTAAGCGCGAGGCGGCCACGCCATGAATATCCAGGGCGTCGATAATCACATCGACAATTTCCTGGTCTTGCAGCAGTAATGGCGGCACATTGACCGAAACATTGATGCTCTTGGGCCATTTGGCCAGGCGCGCAACAGCGGTTTTAATAATCCACCAGGTCAGCGGTCGGGCGATTTCGTGGCGCTCTATAACATTGATAAACGCGTTTGGCGGGACCACTCTGTTATCGGCCGTGTGCCAGCGGATCAATGCTTCGGCGCCTACCACAGTGCCATAGCCGGCGTGTATTTTGGGCTGGTAATACAACTGAAACTCGCCGTGGTCCAGGGCTCGGTATAAAGTTTTGATCAGCTGTTTTTGCTGCTCGTAACCGGTGCTGCTGTTGTTGCTGTAGAGCTTGTAAAAAACTCGATCTTGCTTGGCGTGCTTGAGTGCGATTCTGGCTTGACGGACACGCCCCGCGGTGTCTAGCTCGGTGCCGTTGATTTTGGTAAAGCCGGCGTTTATTTCTAAAAATGTCGGTTGGCCCAGCAGTATATAGGGGGCATCGAACAGGCGCTGCAATTTGGCCGTAGCAAGCTCCAGTGAGCCGCCGCTATCGAGCCTGTTTAGCACCACCAAAAAACGCTTGTCTTTTAAAATTTTGGATTGATCGCAATCGCGAATCCACTGTTGTAAGCGCTTGATAAACTCCGCGTAGATTTGCTCGGCCAAATCGACGCCGTGAATATCCATCAAGTATTCATAATCGACCAGTTCGACCAGGCCTAGGTAACTGGTTTTGTCTGACTCCATTAGATGAAGTACTCTTCGCTCGTAATGCCGTAACTGCCGGGCGCCAGCTCACACACAATCCACTTGGCATTGTCGCCGTTTACGTTCTCGTCGCCGAGGTCGAGTGGCTTGAGCGATGATAATTTTTGCTTGTTTTCATCCAGTACCACCACCAGTTCCGGACGCAGCCGGCGGGCGCGATTTTGCCGCGTCACAATGGCTACCTCGCCGGTGTTGAGTTTTACCAACGAGCCCGCCGGGAACATGCCTACCGCCTGTACAAACTGATCCACCAGAGAGGCCTGAAACAGCTTACCCTGTTGGGCAATCAGCTCTTGAATGGCCCGGTATGAGCTTTGGGTGCTGGCATAGGGGCGGGGGGTAATCATGGCGTCGTAACTATCCACTAGGCCGGCAATGCGGGCCAGCAGCGGAATCTCGTTGCCCGCCAGCTTG
>JAOXRV010000154.1 GCA_025800435.1 Cellvibrionaceae bacterium
CCATCCAGGCCATTTAACAACCCGCTCGCTTCGCGACTGCGCAGAGATGTGACTCTGCTGGTCGCTGCGCTTGCGAAGGCCGCTCCTTGCGGCCTTTTTTTTAACCTACTGTTGTTAAATGGCCATCCAGGCCATTTAACAACCCGCTCGCTTCGCGACTGCGCAGAGATGTGACTCTGCTTGTCGCTGCGCTTGCGAAGGCCGCTCCTTGCGGCCTTTTTTGTGCACCACATAAAAGCCCGGCAACTACCGGGCTTCTATACCTTTTAAAAACGACTTCTTACAAAACCTGCAATGCCGCCCTAACCACCATAAACCACAGCGCCAAACAGGAAGCCACATAAATAACAAACCGGTGCATCACCTTATTATAGGTACAGTGAATAATACTATGTAAGGCGCGGGTAATAAGGAATACATAGGCCGCCGTTACAAAGGTGCTATCCACCTGGCCGCTGACGAATAAGTACAGGCACAGGCCATAAAACACTATCGGCAACTCGGCCAAATTGGCCAAATTATGGGCCGGCGCCATATTGGCCTCGGGCAGTAAAGCTGCCACATCGGCCGGGGTCTTCATAGCCTCTGGGTGAATATTATTGGCGGTGGCGTAGCTTAAACGCTTAACGAACAGCCATAGCCACACCACTAAGGTGAGCAGCATCATGCCTAGAAATGGGGTAAAGATGGCGAGTTGGGATTTTTCAGCAAGCATTGTTTTTCTCTGTTGTTCTGTGTTGTCGAAAGGAGAACAAACAATAAGCAAAGCTAATAATGTAGTAAAGCGGCAAGATTGCCAGATGACAGGATTAACGGCATAGAATTTATGAGCATTATAAAAAAGCCCCGCATTGCGGGGCTTTTTGCAGTTAAGCGCAGCGCAAATTAAGCACCAAACTTCGCCTTGGCCTTCTGGCGGTAGGCGTGCAGCAGTGGCTCGGTGTAACCGCTGGGCTGGGTCTTACCTTCGAAGATCAGTGCGCAAGCCGCTTCAAAAGCGACGCTATCGTCAAAGTTAGGGGCCATATTGCGGTAGCCTGCATCACCGGCGTTTTGGCCGTCAACCACCGCCGCCATGCGCTGTAGGGTTTCCATCACTTGCTCTTTGCTGCAGATACCGTGCTCTAACCAGTTGCAGATATGCTGGCTGGAAATACGCAGGGTGGCGCGGTCTTCCATCAGGCCCACATCGTGGATATCGGGCACTTTAGAACAACCCACACCGGCATCGATCC
>JAOXRV010000846.1 GCA_025800435.1 Cellvibrionaceae bacterium
GGCGCATGGTCACTTGGGCCTTGCCGTCTTTTTCTTGCAGCTCGCCGCGCACCACAAAACCCCGGGCCACTTCGCAGAACTCGCAGGCGCGCATAATGGCCTGGCGCAAGGTGTTGCAGGACAATACCGCGTAACACAGCATGCGGAAGGAACCTAAACGTACCTTGCCAGAACTGATCATACCGAACAGCTCATCCTGCATGACGATCATGACTTGCTGATACAGCTGGCCATATTTTACCGCCGAAAAATACAGGGCCTCTTCCAGCTCGCGCGCTTCGATGCCCAGGTCGTTTAACAGGCGCTGGGTATCACAGCCCTTTTCCTCGGCGGTCTGCAATAGGGCCCGGGCGTAGGCAGTGGGTACGCTGGTGGTATCTGGCGCTCTGTTGTTCATGGATTCCTCTATACGCCCTATTTTGAAGAAAGCATACGTCGTATCAGGTTTAGCAAAAAAGCGGTTAAAAATGCCAGGCCGATAATGGCTAGCAGCAAGATTACGCACATCAACAAAAAGTTAAGGGCTTTCTCTACCGGCAGATCCCAGCCGAACATAATAGCCGCTATCGACGCTAGGCACATCAATACCAGGCTGATAAACAGGGAACGCTTTTTAAAGCCGAACTTTAATCTCATCAGTATTCTCTTAGCGTTAGCAGTACCGGCGCCAGCATTATAAACCAGTTCAAGCGCCGGCGCCCAATAGCCGCTCTAGGGCGGTGGCCACCCCATCGTTATCGGAGCTGGGGCAAATATAGTTAGCACATCGGCGCACATCTTCAGCGGCGGCGGCCATAGCCACCCCCACCCCGGCCAGGCTTAAAAAAACCTTGTCCGAAGCCGCATCGCCAAAACTCATTACCTGCTCGGCGGTTACCCCGTGTAAAGTTAATAACTCCGCAAAGGCCTTATGTTTATCGGCGCCGGGTGGAATCGCGCTGGCAAAGATCCACTCGGGAAACGGCGGAAAATTAGCCAGGGCAAAACCCAACTCGGTAAAGTTAGCCTGCAATTGTTGCAGTTTGGGATGGCTTCGATCCGGCTCGCCCAATAAAAACTTAAACCAGGGGCCCGGCCCCTGCCTGAGCAGCATAGCCAGATCCGCCTGGGTGGCTGGGCAACGCAATTGTTTGCCGTGTTCAATGGCAATTGGGTGGCTGGTATCGTCCACATACCAGCCCTCGGGCCCGTATAGTTCAATATACAAACCCAGCTCTCTAGCCTGCTGCAATAAACTCAGGGCCTGCGCTTGTGTCAAGCTATGCTGGCACCGCGAGCTGGCAGTGGCAGGCTCATAGACCAAACCGCCGGTATAGAACAAACCGGCATCCACCAAATCCAGCTCCTTAAATAAAAACTCACAGGCAAACGGCGGGCGGCCCGAGGCGATGGCCAGCTTTAGCCCGCGCTCGCGCAGCGCCAGCACGGCCCGCTTAAGGCGTGGGCTGTATTGCCCCTGGCGATCCAGTAAAGTGCCATCCACGTCAAAGAAAATAAGTTTTATCTCTTGGGCCAGTGGCGGTGTGTGTTGATCGATAACGTTCAATTTCTCTTAACCTTTCTTTTTCTCTTAACCTTTCTTTATAATCTGCCCAGAACGACAATATGAGAGCCGCCGTGGACAAACCCAGCGCCGACAATATCTTTAGCCTGCCCAGCGATGTACTGGCCGATGAGCCAGACCGCAAGTTTATCAATGCCCTGGCCCGGGGGCTCGATGTTTTGCGGGCATTCCAGCCCGGGGATGGTTTTTTGGGCAACCAAGAGATCGCCCAGCGCACCGGCCTGCCCAAATCCAGCGTTTCCCGCTTGACCTATACCCTGACCAAGCTGGGCTATTTGGTCTACTCCGAGCGGCTGGAAAAATACCAGCTCGGCAGCGGTGTACTGGCCCTGGGCTACGCCTTTACCGCCAACCTAGCGATTCGCCAACTGGCCCGCCCCTTGATGCAAGAGCTGGCCAATAATACCGGCACCGCCGTGGGCCTGGCCGACCGCGACCGGCTTAAAATGATCTATGTGGAGTACTGCGCCCCCAGTAATGTGATGACTTTTCGCAATGAGGTCGGCGACCGGGTACCCCTGGCCAACTCTGCCCTGGGACGGGCCTATTTAGCGGTGCTGCCACACAATGAGTTGGAGTATTTTCTCCATCATATTGCCGAGCGCAACCCCAGTGACTGGCCCGAGCTAAAACAAGGGGTTCTGGCGGCCAAAACCCAGGTGCAAAACCAGGGTTATTGCTGTGGCTTTGGCAGTTGGGAAAAAGACATCAACGGCGTGGCCGTGCCCCTGGTAATGGGCAACCAGATCTACAGTTTTAATGCCGGCGGCCCGGCCTACCGCCTGAGCAGAGAGTTCTTAGAGCGCGAAGTAGCTCCCCAACTCAAGGCACTGGTGCGCAATATCGAAGCCACCCTGGTGCGCTACTAAGGTGCCCTAACTTAATAA
>JAOXRV010000861.1 GCA_025800435.1 Cellvibrionaceae bacterium
CACAAAAACTAAATATCTGAGGGCCTAAACAGCACCCCTTCAACAATAACCGGGCTCAAGGCCCGGCACACCGGCCGCGAAAGCCGAAGCGCGAGTTAAGCGGCAAGCAGAGTCGCACCTCTGCGCAGCCGCTTAACTTGCGGTGTCGGCAAATAATCTTGGATGATTATTTGCCGACAGTAGGTAAAAAGAAAGTTAGTGATCGTGAGCGGCGCCAGCCCCTTTGGGGAAGCGAATGCTCTCAACCAGTTCCTGTACATCCATAGGTGGCTGCGGCGTCATCTTGCTGACCACGATGGATACCACAAAGTTGATCAACATACCCAGGGTACCAATACCCTCGGGGGATACGCCAAACCACCAGTTATCGGCATTGTTGGCGGCGGGGTCGACAAACTTAAAGTAGACAATATAGGCCGTGGTAAACAGAATGCCTGTGATCATACCGGTAATGGCACCTTCTTTGTTCATGGTCTTGGTGAAAATACCCAAGATAATGGCCGGGAAGAAGGATGCCGCTGCCAGGCCGAAGGCGAAGGCCACCACCTGTGCCACAAACCCTGGCGGGTAGATACCCAGGAAGCCCGATAGCACGATCGCCGTGGCCGCTGCCACCCTGGCCCAGAATAACTCCTGTTTATCGCTCATATCCGGCGCCAAATCCCGTTTTAACAAGTCGTGGGATATGGATGTCGAGATGACCAACAACAAGCCAGCGGAAGTCGACAGTGCTGCTGCGATACCACCAGCGGCCACCAGGGCAATTACCCAGGCGGGTAAGTCGGCAATTTCGGGGTTTGCCATTACGATAATATCGCGGTCAACGGTCATCTCGTTGCGATCATCACCCGAGTAGAACATTTTGCCGTCGCCGTTTTTATCATCGTGCTCGATCAGGCCGGTCGCTTCCCAGTTTTTGATCCACTGGGGCGCTTCGGCGTAGGCGGTACCGGTGCCTTCTGGGCCATTAATGGTGTTAATCATATTCACCCGGGCAAAGGTCGCTACCGCAGGTGCTGCGGTGTACAACAGGGCGATAAACAGCAGCGCCCAACCGGCCGATTTACGGGCATCGGCAACCTTGGGTACGGTAAAGAAGCGCACAATCACATGGGGTAAACCGGCAGTACCCACCATTAGCGCGGCGGTAATAAAGAACACATCGATGGTCGATTTGCTGCCACTGGTGTATTCGGTAAAGCCGAGCTGGGCCGAGAGGCCATCGAGCTTATCCAGAATAAAGGTTTCAGTACCGGCTTCTTTATCGCCAAAGCCCAACTGGGGGATTGGGTTGCCAGTCATCAGTATAGAGATAAAGATGGCGGGTACGGTATAGGCACAGATCAGCACACAGTACTGGGCAACCTGAGTGTAGGTAATGCCCTTCATACCGCCGAGTACGGCGTAGAAGAACACCACGATACCACCGAGAATTACGCCGGTCGCCACTTCTACTTCCAAGAAGCGCGAGAACACCACGCCCACACCGCGCATCTGGCCGGCAATATAGGTAAAGCAAACGAAGATTGCACACAGCACCGCCACCCGGCGCGCCACCTGTGAGTAGTAGCGGTCACCGATAAAGTCGGGCACGGTAAACTTACCGAACTTGCGCAGGTAGGGGGCCAAACACAGGGCCAGCAGCACATAACCACCGGTCCAACCCATTAGGTAAACCGAACCGTCGTAACCAATAAACGAAATGATACCGGCCATTGAGATAAACGAGGCGGCACTCATCCAGTCGGCGGCGGTGGCCATACCGTTGGCCACCGGGTGTACACCACCACCGGCCACGTAGAATTCTTTGGTGGAGCCGGCACGGGCCCAGATCGCAATGGCGATATAGAGGGCGAAGCTGGCACCCACAAACAGTATCGTTAGGGTTTTAATATCCATGGGTTTAGTCCTCGCTCACGCCGTATTTACGATCGAGTTTGTTCATTAACCACACGTACACAAAAATCAGCGCGCAGAACACATAGATCGAACCTTGCTGGGCAAACCAAAAGCCCAATTTAAAACCGCCGAGACGGATAGTGTTTAGCTCCTCGACAAATAGAATGCCGCAGCCGTAAGACACCACGAACCAAACCGATAGCAGTATTAACATCAGCCGAATATTCTCCGACCAATAGGCCTTCGCCTTGTCTGCATTTTCAAAAGCCATTACGCTTCTCCCCTTGTATTTCCCCTGGGCGCTTGCCCACTGGATCTTTATTGTTACTGTTCAGTATTGTTACCGTTCAGTTTTAGTTACCATTTTCTGACACTGGCAATGTATCAAAGCCAGAATCAAACTAAAGTTAGACATTGGTCTATCAACCCACCAAAGTCGATGCCACAGGCTAGCGCACTGGGTCAGCAGGCCAAAAAACTGGCTAAATTAGCCAACTCAAAATTGGGCGTAAATAAAAAAGGGCCCACTTGGGCCCTTGGTGCAATCAGCAAAAATACTTAGAAGGCATATTTGACTGAAAACAACAGACGATTGAGCGAGCCTTTATCATCGGCCAACGCATTATTGATATTCTCCAGCTCTTTGGTGGCGTAGATATATTCGCCGCCCAGAGTCAGGCTTTTAACCGGCGAATACAGCAGGTTGGCATGCACACTGGTGTACTCAGCCGCGACCCCCGAGCCCAGCTCAACTGGGTTGTCCGCCGCCGCCATCGACAGGGTCAGGTTACTGCGCCACTTGTTGCTCCAGTGGTGCTTCCAGTTAACAAAGGCACCCCAGGCATCGATCAGCTCGATCTCGCCGTCACTGCGAATCATGCCCGAGCGAAAGCCGTTAAGCCCCATATAGCGGCCCAGGGCATCGCCGTAGTTGACCATAAAGCGAATTTCATCGCTGGTCATTTTGTACTTAGCGGCGGCGCTCAAGGCGTAGCCCATTTTGCGGTAATCCTTGCTGCCCGCTTCGTACTTAAGCTCGCGCGACATAGCGGCCAACGAGTAGCTAAAATCACCGGCTTTGCCGTTATAGCGGGCCACAATATCGGGCATGCTATTGTCATCTACCGGGTTTTTACTGGCGCCGTATAGAGTGGTCGCGGGGTTCTCTGCCGCCAGCATAAAGCTGCTGCCGCCGTTTAATTTAGCGGTGTAACGCAGTTGTGGCTGGCGTTCAAAGATAGTGCCCACCGGGCCTACAAAATCGAGCGATTCGGGCAAGGTACCCACGTTAAAGAAGGTCGACCAAGTCTGACCGGCCAGAATCGAGTGGGTGCCGTCGATATTCCAATCGACAAAGGCGTGGCGCATACGCTCGGCCGAGGAGTTAGAGATACGCTCATCGCCTTGGGCACTGCCAATGGCGTCGAACTCGAAGAATGTTTTCACATGACCGGTTTCGGTTTTGGTCATGGTTTTGATATTAAAGCGCGAGGTCTTGGCGTGGGCGTGGAATTTAACATCGCCACCCTCACCACCGACGGGGATCACCGAGGGCACCAAGAAGTCTTCACCGATACCGGCCAGGGCCGCACTGCCATCGGAGTACTCTGAGAACTGCATATCCAATTTTACAAAGCCGCCGATGCTAACATCGGTATTGCCGAGCCGGAAATTGGCCTTATCACCGCCAAAGGTTTTGCCTTTACCACTGGCGACGGCCGGCGCGGAGGAAACTTTTTCGCCCAGGTCCTGTACCGCTACTTTGTTTTTGTTGATTTGCCGCATCAGCATTTTTACCTGCCGCTGCAGCTCTTCAACCTGCCGTTCTAAATCATCATTACCGCCATTGCCACCGGCATAGCTCGCCTGGCTTGCGGCGCTTGCAATCGCTGCGCTCAGCAGCAGTGTCGGCAAGCGTTTAAAGCGTTCTTTATTCTTGTATAACATTTTTATTCTCCTCGTTAGTCTCCAAATTCTTTTGGATACAAGCCGCATTCTTAACCCTGAGCCATTGCACAAGGTATTGGGCTTTAGTCTAGGATCAGTAATATATAGACCAATGTCTAAAATTCACAAGGAGAAAACCTAAACGAAAGTCTAAGAACCAGGACATCCCTGAAAAATCAGCGCAGCCAGCTCGACCTATGTCTAATGGCCGGACAGAGTCAATGCACACGAAAATAAGTAATTAATACAATAAAAGAGGGCTGCCACCAATGAGTGCGAAAACCTACCCCGTCCCCGATTCATACCGCCAAACGGCGCTAATCACCGAGCAACGTTATCAAGCGCTGTATCAGCGTTCTATTGAAGACAGCGAAGGATTTTGGGCCGAGCAAGCCCAGCGACTGAAGTGGCGCAAACCTTTTACCGAGGTGAAGGATGTCTCCTTCGCCAAAGACGATGTGCACATTCGCTGGTTTGGCGATGGCCAGCTCAATGCCTGCGAAAACTGCCTGGACCGCCACCTACCCGAACGCGCCGATCAAATTGCGCTGATCTGGGAGGCCGATGGCGAAGATGACCCAGGCCGCAGTTACAGCTATGCACAGTTACACGCCGAGGTCGGCAAGATGGCCAACGCGCTTAAATCCCAGGGCGTCAAAAAAGGTGATGTGGTCACCATCTACCTACCCATGGTGCCGCTTATTACCATTTCAATGTTGGCCTGTGCTCGTATTGGCGCGGTTCACTCGGTAGTATTTGGGGGCTTCTCGCCCGAGGCCATCGCCGGCCGTATAGACGACGGTAAATCCCGTATTGTGATCACCGCCGATGAAGGCCTGCGCGGTGGTAAACACGTACCCCTAAAGCACAATGTGGATGCGGCCCTAGATCACTGCCAACACAGCGAAGTTGAAAAAATCTTAGTGCTGCGCCACACCGGTGGCGACGTAGAATGGCACGATCAGCGCGATGTTGACCTAGCCGAGCTAATCGCTAGCCAAAGTGCCGACTGCCCGGCCGAAACCATGGGCGCTGAAGACCCGCTGTTTATTCTTTATACCTCCGGCTCCACCGGTAAACCCAAGGGCGTGCTGCACACCACCGGCGGCTATCTCACCTACACCTCGTTCACCCACGAAACCGTATTCGACTATCGAGACAACGAAACCTACTGGTGCATGGCCGATATTGGCTGGATCACCGGCCACAGCTACGCTGTCTACGGGCCTCTGGCCAATGGCGCCACCGTGGTAATGTACGAGGGGGTACCCAACTACCCAGACAGTGGGCGCATGGCGCGCTTGATCGAGAAACACCAGATCAGCATTGTCTACACTGCCCCCACTGCCATTCGCGCATTAATGGCCGATGGCGATATCGCGGTTGCGGGAGTAGACCTCAGCTGCATTCGAATTTTGGCCACTGCCGGCGAGCCCATAAACCCGGAGGCCTGGCGCTGGTTCCACGATAAATTCGGCAATGCCCAGGTACCTATTTTAGATACCTGGTGGCAGACCGAAACCGGCGGCATGTTGATTACCCCCTTCCCCGGCGCCACCGCGCTCAAGCCCGGTTCGGCCACCCGCCCTTTTTTTGGGGTACAGCCGGCACTGATGGATACCGACGGCAACGAGATTCACGGCGAAGGTGCCGGCAGCCTCGTCATTAAAGACAGCTGGCCCGGCCAGATGCGCACTATTTAT
>JAOXRV010000868.1 GCA_025800435.1 Cellvibrionaceae bacterium
TCGCCACCGAGTTCGATCACATACTCGCTAAACCCATCAAGGTATTCGCTATTGATCAGCGGCGCAGACATACTCGATCCCGTTGGTGGAGGAAGTTCTAAATGTCAGAGTTTTGGCACCAAAAGTCAACAAAGGGTGGGGAATCCCTGAGGCGCGCGAGCTATGATAGGCTTCCTTTTTAGGCCAATAACAATAATCGGACAGGATCTGACTCATGAATAGCATCGCCCTTTATATGCTGTTAAATCTGTTGCTGCTGGTAATCACCAAAGCGCCCCTGGCTATGGCCATGGCCAAAAGCGGCGGCTACGACAACGCCAATCCGCGCGAACAACAGGCCGGCCTCAGTGGCTGGGGCAAGCGCGCCCTGGCGGCTCACCAAAATGCCTTAGAGGCCATACCTATCTTTGGCCTGGCACTGCTCAGCGCGGTGGTATTTGAAATACCCGCCGAATCCCTGCACTTGTATGCCATTGGCTTTTTAGTCTGCCGCCTGGCTTATCAGTTTTGCTATTTACAGGATTGGGCCACGCTGCGCTCGGTATTTTGGATTGCCGGCTACGGTTTTTGTATCGCCCTGGTGGCCCAGGCCCTGTAGGCGCTTTACTGAAGCTTTTGGCGGTGTAATTTGTCCTTCAGTATCGCCGCTGACATAATTTCGCTAATAATATTACGCAGCCAGATATGCGGCTGACTATTGGCGCTGCGGCGGTGCTGAATAATCATCAGCTCCAGCGGCGGGTAGCCTAACTCTGCCGGTAGGGGCAGATAGCAAATACCCGAGCTGAGTTGATATTTATGGCTGTCTGGGCAAACCATTAAGCAGTCGGTCTGGCGAATAACCTCATTGGCGGTGGAAAACTCCGGCGTCTCTAAAATGAGGTGGCGACTAAGCCCGCGCTGGCTCAAAATTTCATCCACCACGCCTATATTTGAGCGGGTGATTTGAGCCATATATAAGCGCACATGGGGGTAGGCCAGATAGTCTTCTAGGCTGATCTCACCTTTGGCCGCAAGCGGGTGGTCACTGCGCATGGCGCACACCATCTCGCCCCAGCCGACGCTGGTTTTAACATAGTCCTCGGGCATGGGGCGGTCAAAATGCAGGGCAAAATCGAGTTGGCCACTGGCGAGTTGCTCCATAAATTCAAGCTCGACCTCATTGGCGCGCACACTGGTATTCGGTGCTTGTTGCAGTAGCTTCACACTGAGGCTGGGTAACAATAAATTCAGAATATAAGCGGTGCCGGCGATATTAAACCAGCCTCGGTAATCGACCGGGGCAAACTCGCTGGGGTGCACCAGGTCGCCAATTTTATCCAGCAGCCCTGGCAGCTCGGTTTCCAGCTGCTTGGCCCTGGGGGTGGGAATCAAGCCGTGGGACGAGCGGGTAAAGAGCGGGTCGTTTAGCTCCTCGCGCAGTTTCTGTAAGGTTTTGCTCATGGCCGGCTGGGAGACATTTAAACGTCTAGCCGCGTGAGTGACATTGCGCTCTTCTGATAGAACGCGCAGGGCTGTGAGTAAATTGAGATCTGGACGCATGAGTTTCACTTTTTTTAGGCATTACCGTTGGTTATGCTATGGTAGAGTGTAAATCATTTCAATTATATCTCGATAATTGGATGAAAAATGACCAGTTTTGTATAGGTTTTGTATAGAAAGCATCTAATAAAGCGATAATAACGGTGACAATAAATAAGAGAACAACACTATGAAGCTGATAAAACGATTACTACAAGGTTTAGGCCTGCTGGCAGTGGCTGGCCTGGCCAATGCCGCCGAGCGGCCCAATATTTTGGTGTTCTGGGGGGATGATATTGGTATTACCAATATCAGTGCCTACAGCCACGGCATGATGGGTTATCAAACCCCCAATATCGACCGCCTGGCGCGCGAGGGGGTGATGTTTACCGATTACTATGGCGAGCAGAGCTGTACCGCTGCGCGCTCGGCCTTTATTACCGGCCAGAGCCCGATGCGCACCGGCCTGTCCAAGGTGGGCCGCCCCGGTGCCGACAAGGGCCTGCGCAAAGAGGACCCCACCATTGCCACACTGCTTAAAGCCCAGGGCTATATGACCGCCCAGTTTGGTAAAAACCACCTCGGCGATCGGGATGAATTCTTGCCCACTAATCACGGTTTCGACGAGTTCTTCGGCAACCTCTACCACCTCAACGCCGAGGAGGAGCCAGAGGATCCTGACTACCCCCAGGAGGCTTGGTTTAAAAAGAACTTTGGCCCGCGTGGTGTGGTGCGCTCCTTTGCCGATGGCCGCATCGAAGACACCGGCCCTCTGAACCGCAAGCGCATGGAGACCATCGACGCCGAATTTACCGATGCGGCGATGAATTTTGTCGAGCGCAGCCACAAGGCCAATAAACCGTTTTTTGTCTGGGTCAATACCACCGGTATGCACTTTCGCACTCACCCGGCGCCCAGTACCAAGGGTAAGTCTAACGGCCAGGGCTTTTATAATGATGTCATGGTCGATCACGATCAAAAGGTCGGGGCCATGCTCGACCAGCTCGATAAGCTTGGCATAGCCGATAACACCATCGTGTTGTACTCCACCGATAACGGCGTGCACTACAACACCTGGCCCGATGCCGGCATCACCCCATTTCGCTCTGAGAAAAACACCAACTGGGAGGGTGCCTACCGGGTGCCTTCATTTATTCGCTGGCCGGGTAAAATTAAGCCCGGGGTGTCGAATGAGTTAGTATCGCATATGGATTGGTTCCCCACACTGCTGGCGGCGGTGGGCGAAGCCGACGTTAAAAAACAGCTCAAACAAGGCAAGACTGTTAACGGCCGCAACTATAAAGTGCACTTGGATGGCTACAATGTGTTGCCCTATTTAACCGGCCAGCAAAATAGATCGCCGCGCGACCACTTTATCTATTTGTCGGACACTTCGGATATTGTCGGTATTCGTGATGGCGACTGGAAGCTGGTATTCGCCGAGCAGCGCGCCAAGCGCTTCGATGTGTGGCGCGAGCAGTTCCACTTTTTGCGTATCCCCAAATTGTTTAACTTGCGCCGCGACCCATTTGAGCGTGCCGACGAGCACTCCAATGCCTACAATGAGTGGTGGATGGATAAGGTCTCGCCCCGGGCCATGCACGCCTATCGCTATCTGGTGCCGTTTTTACAATCGTTTAAAGCCTTTCCACCAAGGCAAAAGCCCGATACCTTTACCATCGATCAAATGGTCGAAAAGGCCGGCATTTGGGATAACGTTCAATACAAATAAACCGCATTGGGCTGCGCTGCCGGCTGCGAACCGGCAGCGCAGTTGGTATCGACGCGACTATGAATAATTTGCAACAGAGCTTTAGCCAGTTAAGAGGCTTTTTACAACTGCGCC
>JAOXRV010000869.1 GCA_025800435.1 Cellvibrionaceae bacterium
GCGCTGTCTACACTGGTGCTGGTCAATGGTCGGCGGGTTGCTGCCTCAGGCCAGTTCGGCGATTTTGTCGATATCTCCAATATTCCCGCGGCCGCCATTGAGCGAGTCGAAATTCTTAAGGATGGCGCCTCTGCGTTATATGGCTCCGATGCGGTCGGAGGGGTGGTTAACTTTGTCTTAAAGCGCTCCCTCGATGCGCCGGTGACTCGCATTAATATCGGCGGTACTACTCAGGGCGGTGGCGACCAGCTCCAGCTTAGCCACGCATTCGGTTTAGATTGGGACGGCGGCAATGCGCTACTGGGGGTGGAGTATTACGACCGTGGTAATGTCGAGGTCACGCAGCGGGATGTCTATAAAAATGCCAGTGACTTCTCGTCTATGGGTGGAATCAACTGGCGTCGCTACACTGCCCATTACGCCCCGGTGGCGAATATATTTTTGGGCAACCAGGGTGGCACGGTTAACTCACCGGTTGGGGCTACCGTGCCGGTGGGCGCCAATAGCAACTTGACAATGGCCGATTTAAACCTGGTTAGCGACGGCATTGGCAATACCACTAATGTCTACGACGGCATGGATTTACTGCCCGATACCAAGCGTGTCAATCTGTTCGCCAGTTTTGATCACGACATCGGCGACAGCCTCTCGCTATACGGTGATATTCGCTATGCCGAGCGCGACTCCGACTATCGCCTGGGTTACAACTATGCGATTGAATCGAGCTTGCCGGTAGGCAGCCCATTTTACATCGACGACATTGACCCCAGTTTGACCAATGCCGACGGCAGTATTCCGTTTGCGGTAGTGGTGGATGACCGCGCTGAAA
>JAOXRV010000870.1 GCA_025800435.1 Cellvibrionaceae bacterium
CCTCTAGGCTTAGTTTAGATACCTGGCAGAGGGGGTGATCTTTGGGCACCTCAATCGAGCGGTTCCACTTATAACAAGGCATCATCACCAGATCGCTAAACAGCTCCATGGCCTCGGTGGCTATGGCGAAATCGACGCTGCCGTCGGCGGCCATTTCCGAGATTTGCATGGGCGTGCCCTGGTGCATATGCAGGGACACATCCGGGTATTGCTGGATAAAGTCGCCAATAACCCGCGGCAAGGCATAGCGGGCCTGGGTGTGAGTGGTGGCGATAGAGAGGCTGCCCTTGCGCTCATCGCTAAACTCCTGGGCCACCTGTTTGATACTTTCGACCTTGCGCAGTATCTCACCGGCGGTGTTTAAAATAGCCTCACCGGCGGGGGTAATACGGGTTAGGTGTTTACCACTGCGTGAAAAGACCTCAACCCCCAGTTCATCTTCCAATAAGCGGATTTGCTTACTGATACCCGGCTGGGAGGTGTACAAGCTCTGGGCGGTGGCTGAAACGTTGAGGTCGTGGTGAGCCACCTCCCAGATATAGCGCAACTGCTGCAATTTCATCGCTCTGTCCCCTAACAATCGACCGCGCAAGTCCATGGCGCCGATTTACGATAAATCACTCATTAGATGTTTTATATGCCAGTTAGCTACTGGACTTTTACTTATAAAAATATAAGTAAATATTCTTTTCCAGAATAGAGTCAAATGCGTATATTTGCCAGCCTTAATTGCTAATTTAGCTATAAAAATTCCTCTTAATCCTAATTATTGTTTATATGGAAGCCATAACTTATATATTAGCCGGGGCGGCTGTGGGCCTGGCCGTTGGCGTGACCGGTGTTGGTGGCGGCTCCCTGATGACCCCGCTGCTGATCTTATTTGGCATCCCATATAACGTCGCCATTGGCACCGATCTGCTGTTTGCGGCCTTTACCAAGGCCGGCGGCGTGCGCACCCACCACAAACTGGGCAATATTAACTGGTCGCTGGTTAAACTGCTGGCGATGGGCAGCATCCCCGCCTCCCTGCTAACCGCACTGCTACTGCGCACCCTATTCCAGGGTGCCACCGACTACCAAGACCTGCTGACCCACAGCTTGGGTTTGATGTTGATTGTGACCTCGGCGGTAATCCTGTTTAAAAAGCGCCTACAACAGGCCAGCCAGAGCAATCAAGGCATAATGGGCGCCCTGCACCGCCACGGCCGCAGCGTTACCTTAATTAGCGGTATGGTATTGGGCGTGTTGGTCACCTTGTCATCGGTCGGTGCCGGCGCCTTTTGTGCCGCCCTACTGCTGGTACTCTACCCCCAGCTCAAAGCCAGCCAGGTAGTGGGCACCGATATCGCCCACGCGGTGCCGCTAACCTTAATAGCCGGCCTGGGGCACTTGTTCTTTCTTGGCAATGTGGATTTCTTGCTGCTCGGCGCCCTGCTGCTCGGCTCCCTGCCCGCGATTCATATCGGCAGCCAGCTCTCCAGCAAAGTGCCCAACCACGTGCTGCAACCCACCCTGGCGTCTTTATTGATGTTGCTTGGGTTTAAGTTTGCGTTTTTGTAGACGCTGGCTTCGCTGACGAGCCTGCCTTTAAGTTCGCGTTTCTGTAAACACCAACATCTTGTCTTCTTAAGACTGTCACGATTTATAATCCGCTCCGAAGCAGAGCCTTGAGGTGGGTATTGCTTCTGGGGACTTGGGAGGCAGGACGCCGGACGAGAGCCCCAGGGATGGGTTTATGCGTCCCCCAGAAGCAATCCCACCTCAAGGCTCGTCAACGAAACCACCTTACCTTTGCCGATCAGCTCAGAAGCAAAACCATCTATAACTATAGATGAGGCTCATTGGCGACGCCGTGGGGAACATGGCCGGTTGCCACGTGTTGGCGCGCGGACTGGCAGTGGCTTTGCTGATCATCGAAGAATACATCGGCGCCGTAGGAGCGCAAAAAAGCCGCCTTATCGAGCCCACCTAGGAACAGCGACTCATCCAAGCGGATGCCCCACTCGCGCAAGGTGCGAATCACCCGCTCGTGGGCCGGCGCCGAGCGGGCGGTTACCAAGGCGGTGCGAATTGGGCATTCCTGTTCGCTAAAGTCCACCTGTAAGCGCTGCAGTGCGGCCAAAAAGTTTTTAAACGGCCCGCCGCTTAAGGGGGTCTTGGCCTTGCTCTTCTCGCTTTCGGCAAATGCCTCTAAACCCTCTGTTTTATAGACTCTTTCAGCTTCGTCTGAGAATAATACCGCGTCCCCATCGAAGGCAAAGCGCAGCTCACCATGCTCGTCTTTTTCGATATTGGAAGTCATCAAGGTCGCCGCCGCCACGCCGGCATCAAGGGCCTGGCGCACATCTTCGGCGTGGGTGGACAAAAACAAATGGCAGCCGAATGCGGCCACATAGCGATAGGGGCTCTCGCCGCCGCAAAAGGCAGCCCGGGTAATTTCCAGGCCATAGTGTTCAATTGAATTAAACACCCGCAGGCCAGTATCGGCACTGTTGCGCGACAGTAAAATTACCTCAACCCTGGCAGCCACCGGGTCGCGCTGGTTGAGCGACAGCAGCTTTTTTACCATGGGAAACGCATCGCCCGGCTTGAGAATATCCTCCTCCCGCTCAACTTGGTATTGAGCGAAAGCCTCCAGCCCATCTCGCTCGTAAACCGCGTGGCTATCACTGAGATCAAATAGGGCTCGCGATGAAATCGCAATAACCAGCTTTTCCCCAAATTCGGTCGGCATATTAGTTTCCTAAATGGCGGTTGAGTAGATGGCTGCACAAAGCCTTTAAATCGAGCAAGCTTTTGGCCGAGCGCTCAGGGCTTTGATCCACCACGGTTAACAATAGTGCGTGGCTGGCTTCTAGATGTAAACGGCCGATACGGTTTAATTCACGCTCGCCCTGGGTAAAGCCCAAGCGCTTGTACATGCGCATAAAGTGGCTGATCACCACCTCATCGTGCTCGGCATCCAGATCGCGCAGCTCGGGAATCGCCCACAGGGCCTGGGCCAATGGCAAGATTGCACGCTGCTCTCGATACACCGTCAGCATGGTATCGATTTGCAGCTCAATAAAACTGGCCACATCCATACTCTCGATAGCCTGGCGCTCGGTCTCGGCCAGGGCCGCCGTCATGCGCTCCAGCCACACCGCCCCCAGTGCGTGCAAAATAGCGTGCTTATTGGGGAAATACTGGTACAGGGCACCGACGGAGATACCCAGCTCTTTGGCGATAAGAATGGTGGTTAAATCGTCAAAACCCACCTCGTCCAGTAGCCGTGCGGTGGTGTCGAGAATCTGCTGGGTCTTCTGCTTGGCCCGCGCCTGCTGGGGCTGGCGACGGGGCGCGAGTTTGGCCTTGCGGGCCTGTTGGCGGTCAAGTGGCACGGCGGCTTCCCAAAAAGTTAATCGTAGCCGGGGCCAGTGGCCCCAGGCCTTATTCTACCGAGACCTTAGCGCGCTAGATAGGCCAAATACAGCCGTTTACTGTGCCCTATATACCGCTGCGTAAAGACCAGGGCCGATCGCCCAAGCTTGTATTGCACGGCAATATGGCATATAAACCCAAACACTAATCGCCCGGCCAGCAATAATTTACAATCAATCATAAATTACTAATAAATAATATAACTTCGGTGACTAACTCTTTAGCGAAAAACCCGGATAAACTCGACCGGGCCCTAGTGGATGCCCTGAGTGGTAATATCCGCCGCAGCACCCGGGATTTGGCCGAGACACTGGGGGTAAGCCCAGCCACGGTCAAGCGGCGTTTGCAGCGGCTGCTCGATGCGCAACAGATTATTCTGGCACCACTGGTCGATTTGTATGCGGCGGGCTTTGACTACCTGCTGATGATTGGCTTAACGGTGGCCGGGCGGCCAGTGGCTGAGGTGGCCAAGGAAGTTGCCGCCCTGCCCGCTGCCCTAACTGTTAACCTGGCCCGCGGCAACCACCACATAGATATGGTAGCCGCCCTGCCCGACCGCCACGCGCTGGGGCAGCTACTGGGGCTACACCTACCCCAGATTGACGGTATTGCCAGCCAAGACCCGGCCATGGCGCTGGAGGTCTGGAAATTTGGCTACAGCCATGGCGCCGCCGATGTGCACAGCCCCGCGCCAATCAAACCGCCACTGGACCAGTTGGACATTAACATTGCCCAGCAGCTGTTCGCCAACTGCCGCCAAAGCAACCGCGCCATTGGCCAAACCCTGGGCGTATCCGAAAGCGCGGTGCGGGTGCGCTTAAAAAAAATGTTGCAGCACAATCAGTTGCGCTTAAACACGGTTATTGACTTAAGTGGCGGTCCAATCGCCGCTGCTTTTATCGGTATAGACTGCCAAATGAGCAAAGCCGCAGAGGTCTGTCGCCAATTGGCGCTGATTGAGGAAGTGAGTTTTGTCTGCACCTGCCTTGGCCGCCACGATATTATGGCCACCGTTAATGTGACCGACCCGGCGCTACTCAAACAAGTTTGTCAAAAGATCAGCGAGCAGGTCGACGGCATTAACGCATTAGACGTTTCCGAGTGCCAGCAGCAGCTTAAAAATCAATTTAATTATGGCTTGCTGCTTTAAGGCACCCGCACCCAACCTTCCATCAATACGCGCGCGCTGCGGCTCATAATGGCCTTGGTTGCACTCCAGCAGCCATTGACCTCAACCGCTTCGGCGCCGACGCGCAAGGTGCCAGAGGGGTGGCCAAAGCGAACCGCCTTGCGCTCGCCACCGCCGGCGGCTTGGTTAACCAAAGTACCGGGAATTGCCGCAGCCGTGCCAATAGCCACCGCAGCGGTGCCCATCATGGCGTGGTGCAGTTTGCCCATGGATAAGGCCCGCACCACCAGATCGATATCGCCTTCGGCCACGGTTTTACCACTGGAAGACTGATAGGTTTTGGGCGCGCCGACAAACGCTACCTTGGGGGTATGCTGGCGGCTGGCGGCCTCTTCGACCGACTGGATTAAACCCATCGCAATCGCGCCGTGGGCGCGAATGGTTTCAAATTTTTCCAGCGCGCTAGCATCACCATTAATGGCCTCTTGCAGCTCGGTGCCGTCGTAGCCAATTTCGCTGGCATTAACAAACACTGTGGGAATGCCGGCGTTGATCATGGTCGCCTTTAAAGTGCCCACACCGGGTACTTCCAAATCGTCAACCAGATTGCCGGTGGGGAACATGGCGCCCTCGCCATCGGCCGGGTCGATAAATTCTATTTCCACTTCGGCGGCGGGAAAGGTCACGCCGTCCAACTCAAAATCGCCGGTCTCTTGTACTTCACCATTGCTGATGGGCACATGGGCGATAATGGTTTTTTGAATATTTTTCTGCCAGATACGTACCGTGCAAATACCGTTGTCGGGAATGCGATCCGCTGCCACCAGGCCCTGGCTAATGGCAAAGGCACCCACGGCCGCGGTTAGGTTGCCGCAGTTACCGCTCCAGTCGACAAAGGGTTTATCGATAGAGACCTGGCCAAATAAATAATCCACATCGTGATTGGGCTGCTCGCTGCTGGCGAGAATAACGGTTTTGGAAGTACTGGAAGTCGCTCCGCCCATGCCATCGATTTGCTTAGCATAGGGGTCTGGGCTACCGATAACGCGCAGCAATAAAGCATCGCGGGCGGCACCGGGCTGCTGACAGGGCTCGGGCAGATCGGACAATTTAAAAAATACACCCTTGCTGGTGCCACCGCGAATATAGGTGGCGGGTACTTTAATTTGGGGAGCAAAAGACATAGGGCCGTCCTTTATCTAAACAGGTTTAAAGCAAATCACCACCTTGACAGGGTGGTGGTCGTTTACGCCGAAGCAGGCTTAGGCATTACCTTCCAAGAAATCCTTGGCAAAGCGCTGCAACACACCGCCGGCGGCGTACACATGCACTTCGGCGGCGGTATCCAGGCGGCAGGTAACGGGCACTTCTAGCGACTCGCCATTGGCGCGGTTGATCACCAAGGTCAGGTCGGCACGCGGCGCGGGCTCACCGAGTACATCAAAGGTTTCGGTACCGTCGATGCCATAAGTCTCGCGGGTATCACCGGCTTTAAACTCCAGCGGCAGAACACCCATGCCCACCAAATTGGTGCGGTGAATGCGCTCAAAGCCTTCGGCCACAATCGCTTCGACACCGGCCAGGCGCACACCTTTGGCGGCCCAGTCGCGGGAAGAACCCTGGCCATAGTCGGCACCGGCCACAATAATAAGGTTTTGGCCGCGCTTCATATAGGTTTCAATCGCTTCCCACATACGGGTCTGCTGGCCTTCTGGCTCAAGCCGGGCCAGTGAGCCCTGGATTACCTCGCCCTGCTCATCCCGGCACATTTCATTGAGCAGTTTAGGGTTGGCAAAGGTGGCGCGCTGGGCGGTTAGGTGATCGCCGCGGTGGGTTGCGTAGGAATTAAAGTCTTCCTCGGGCAGGCCCATTTTAGCCAGGTATTCACCGGCGGCGCTGGAGGCCAAAATTGCATTGGAAGGCGACAGGTGATCGGTGGTGATATTGTCACCCAGCACCGCCAGCGGACGCATACCAATTAAGCTGCGTTCGCCGGCCAGGGCGCCTTCCCAATAGGGCGGGCGGCGAATATAGGTACTTTGGGGGCGCCAGTCGTACAGGGGGCTCTCGGCCTCTTCCACCGCACCCAGGTCAAACATGGGGATATACACCTGCTGGAACTGCTCGGGCTTAACACTGGCCGCCACAATTGCGTCGATCTCTTCGTCGCTTGGCCAGATGTCTTTCAAGCGAATATCCTTGCCATTGCTGTCTTGGCCCAGTACATCCTGCTCGATATCAAAACGCATGGTACCGGCAATGGCGTAGGCCACAACCAATGGTGGCGAAGCCAGGAAGGCCTGCTTGGCGTAGGGGTGAATGCGCCCGTCGAAGTTGCGGTTGCCCGACAATACAGCGGTCGAGTACAGATCTCGATCGATAATTTCTTGCTGGATGGCCGGATCCAGGGCGCCGGACATACCGTTACAGGTGGTACAGGCGTAGGCCACAATACCAAAACCCAGCTTTTCTAACTCGCTCAGCAGACCGGATTCTTCCAAGTACAGCTTGGCCACTTTAGAACCGGGGGCGAAGGAGGTTTTTACCCACTCTTTACGCACCAGGCCCAGCTCGTTGGCCTTTTTAGCGACCAAACCGGCGGCCACAACATTGCGTGGGTTGGAGGTATTGGTACAGCTGGTAATGGCGGCAATAATCACCGCGCCATCGGGCATTTTGCCGTCGGCTTCTTCGGCTTTGGCCTTGTCCAAGTCAACCGCGATACCGCGCTCGGCCAGGGCCGAGGTGGGCAGGCGACGGTGTGGGTTAGAGGGGCCAGCCATATTGCGCACAACGCTCGACAAGTC
>JAOXRV010000001.1 GCA_025800435.1 Cellvibrionaceae bacterium
CACTTAAGTGAAGCCTTTGCCGAGCGCAAGGTGGATAAACGTTATCGCATTAGGGTACAGGGCCACTGCGAGTTTGAGCAGCTCAGCATCGAGGAACCACTGGATGGCAAAGCCTGTCACAGTAAACTGCAGTTAATTGAAAAACTGGACGATGGCAGCAGCCGGCTTGAGGTAAAAATAGGCAGTGGCCGCAAACACCAAATCCGCCGCCACTGTGCCCATATCGGCCACCCGGTACTGGGCGACCGACTCTACGGCAACGCCAGCGAGGGGGATATAGACTTGCAGCTGTGTGCGTTTTATTTGGGGTTTAAGGATTTAGCTGGGGAATGGCGGGTGTTTGAAATAAATTTGGCTGGCCATTTAGACTCAAACCAAACCAAAAGTTAGCCATAAAATGATCCTTGTTTTATTACCAGGCATGGATGGCAGCGGCGATTCGTTTGCTGATTTTATTAGTAAGCTGGGCAATATTGAGACCCACACAATAGCCCTACCCCAATCCGGACCACAAAACTACACCCACCTTAGCCAATCAATAAAACAGCGCCTGCCCAAGCAGCCCTATATACTATTGGCCGAGTCTTTTTCAGGCGGTATTGCCGCGCGTTTAAGTGATCAAGCACTGCCCCATTGCCGGGGTCTAATTTTTGTTGCCTCTTTCCTAACAGCGCCACGCCCATGGGCCCTGAGCCTACTGACACATCTGCCACTCAAGTTTTTACTGAGACTACCCTTAGCAAGATTTGCGCTACAATATTGGCTGCTTGGACCAAAATCAAGCAAAGGCTTAATTAGCAAGTTAAAAGATACCCTGGCCGACATTTCAGCAACGACACTTAAAGCGCGCATAAGAACAATAAAGTCAGCGCGCCCTAGCCCCGACCGAAACTGCTTACCCTGCCTTTTTATTGCCCCCCGCCACGATCGCTTGGTAAGCCCTAAGCATTTAGCAGCATTCAGGGAAAAGTACGACCAGCTAGAGG
>JAOXRV010000002.1 GCA_025800435.1 Cellvibrionaceae bacterium
TGCGCAGTCAAAATACAGAGCTGCCGCCCATGAATGTGCTGCGCGATCAAGTACTGGAGCATTTAATTCGCGAACGCCTGCAATTACAAATGGGCCGCCGCGCCGGTGTTGAAATTGGCAATGAAGAGCTCAACCAGGCGATTGTGCGCATGGCCGCCGCCAATAAGCTGAGCCCCGCCCAGTTTGAACAACAGCTGCGTCAAGACGGCATGAACCTGCGTCAATTTAAGCACCGCCTGCGCAAAGAAATGATTGTCAGCCGGGTACAAAAGGGCTCGGTCAATCGCCGCATCAATGTCAGCGAGCAAGAAGTCGATAACTTTCTCGCCTCCCAAGAGGGCAAGTTTTGGATCTCCCCTGATTACCAGCTGGGCCATATCTTAATTAACTTGAGCCCCACCGCCGACGACGCCACCGTGGCCGCCACCAAGGCCAAAATAGACGGTATATACCAACAGCTGCAACAGGGCACTGACTTCCGCGAGCTGGCCATCGCCAACTCCAATGGCCAAATGGCCCTAAAAGGCGGCGACCTGGGCTGGCGCAAAACTTCCCAGCTACCGAGCCTGCTGGCCGAGGCCGTGCCCAAACTGAAAAAAGGCGAAGTCAGCCAACCCATCCGCAGTGATGCCGGCTACCACCTGCTGAAGCTGTACAATCAGCGCGGTGGCGAAGAAACCATTATCGAGCAGTCCAAGGTACGCCATATCCTGGTTAAGCCCTCGGCCATTCTCAGCGATACCGAAGCCCAGCAGAAAATTGAGCAGATCCGCGAACAGCTAGTCAACGGCGGCGACTTCAATGAACTGGCCAAGCTGCACTCGGAAGACATCGGCTCAATGCTATCCGGTGGCGATCTGGGCTGGTCCACCCCGGGCCAGTTTGTCCCCGAGTTTGAAAGCACCATGCAAGCTACCGCAGTGGGCGATATTTCGGCACCGTTTCGCAGCCAATTTGGCTGGCATATCTTAAAAGTGGACGAGCGCCGCCAGCAGGACTTTACCGATAAGGTGATTCGCAACCAAGCTTCCAATATCATTCGCAAACGCCGCTTTGAGGAAGAACTGCAAAACTGGCTGCAGGAGATTCGCGATGAAGCCTATGTGGAAATCAAGCTAAAAGCCGAAGAGGCTGCCACTGAAACCCCAATGGAAGAATCCTAGCAGGCTGTTGAAAAACGTTTGCGAGGCAGCTTCAGCAAGGCAAAAATGGGCGAAAAAGCGGAGTTTATAGGTGATAAATGAGCATTTTGAGCCCATTTTTAACGCAGCTGAAGCAACGCAGGTAGTTTTTCAACAGCCTGCTAGGGCTGGCGCCCCAATATGAATATTATTGCCATTACCCCCGGCGAGCCCGCCGGAATAGGCCCAGAGCTGCTGCTGCAATTATGCCAGCAGCGCCAGGCCCACCAGTTGGTCGCGATTGGAGACCCTAAGCTACTGCAGCAACGGGCCCAACAATTACAACTGCCAATCGATCTAATCCCCTTCGACCCCAGCGCCCCGGCCAGCGCCAACCGCGCCGGCCAGCTGTACTGCCAGGCCGAGCCCTTAGCGGCGCCGGTTACCGCCGGCCAGCTCAACTCGCGCAACGCCCACTATGTACTGGCCTGTTTAGATCAGGCCATCGACGGCTGCCTGGCTGGCCAGTTTGACGCCATGGTTACCGGCCCGGTGCACAAGGGCGTAATCAACGATGCTGGCATAAGTTTTAGTGGCCACACCGAGTACCTACAGCAGCGCTGCAAAGTCGACAAGGTGGTGATGATGTTGGCCTGCCGCGAACTGCGGGTAGCTCTGGCCACTACCCACCTGCCCCTAAAAGAGGTGGCGGCTGCAATTAGCCCCAATAGTTTGCGGCGGGTATTAGAGATATTAATCGCCGATCTAAAGCGCGATTTTGGTTTGCAACGACCGCGTATTTTAGTGGCAGGGCTCAACCCGCACGCTGGCGAAGGCGGCCACCTTGGGCGCGAGGAGCTGAATATTATCGAACCCCTGCTAAAACAGTTTGACCGCCACCAGGCGGAGCTTATTGGCCCCCTGCCCGCCGACACCCTGTTTACCCCCAAGTACCTCGATCACTGTGACGCGGTATTGGCGATGTACCACGACCAGGGCCTGCCTGTGTTAAAATACCTTGGCTTTGGCCGCGCCGCCAATATTACCCTGGGCCTGCCAATTATTCGCAGCTCGGTCGACCACGGCACGGCGCTCGAATTAGCCGGCACCGGCCGCGCCGAACTCGGCAGCCTCAACACCGCGGTCGAATATGCCTGCCTTATGGCCCGTGCGCGCCAGGCCAACCAAACCAATTAAGAGTTAACTGTGGATTCCTATAATCATAAGGCTCGCAAGCGCTTCGGCCAGAACTTTCTAAGCGACCCCGGTATTATCCAGCGCATTGTCAGCGCCATCGGCCCTGGGGAGGCGGATAATCTAGTTGAAATTGGCCCGGGTAAAGGCGCCATTACCGCACTCTTGCTTGAAGCCTGCCCGCGTTTAAATGTGGTGGAGCTAGACCGGGATTTAATTCCGATTTTGCTGGCCCAGTTTGCCAAATACGCGGATTTTAAAATCCACCAGGCCGATGCCCTCAAGTTTGACTTTGCCCAGCTGACCGAAAGCGGCCCGCTGCGCATTGTCGGCAACCTGCCCTACAATATTTCCACCCCGCTCATTTTTCACCTGCTGAGCTATCACAGCAAAGTGCAAGATATGCATTTTATGCTGCAAAAAGAAGTGGTTGAACGCATGGCCGCCAGCCCAGGTCAAAAAGCCTATGGCCGCCTCGGCATTATGGTGCAGTACTACTGCCAGGTGGAAAATTTATTTTTAGTGCCGCCCGAGTGCTTTGTGCCACAACCCAAGGTCGACTCGGCGATTGTGCGCCTAAAGCCCTACAGCGAGCCGCCACACCCGGCGAAAGATGTAAAATTATTAGAGCGAGTGGTCAATGTGGCCTTTCAACAACGCCGCAAAACCCTGCGCAACGGCCTTAAACAACTGGCCGGGGCCGAGACCTTAGATCAGCTCAGCACCGACATCAGTCAGCGCGCCGAGAATCTCAGTGTCGCCGAGTTTGTAACGCTGGCCGATGAACTTCTGCAATTGGGCGTAAAGGTTTAAACACTAAAATATGTCAGAAATAGAAGTAACAGCAGAACCAGAGTTTATTCAAGCCCAATCGCGCCCGGCCGAGGGCCGCTTTGTCTATAGCTATACTATTCATATCACCAATCGCGGCAAACAGGGCGCACAGTTGCTAAGCCGTCAGTGGCGCATTCTCGACACCAATGATCAGTTGCAAGAGGTCGAGGGAATTGGCGTAATTGGCGAGCAGCCACACTTGGAACCAGGCCAGACTTTCAGCTATTCTAGTGGTGTAATCATCGCCACACCAACTGGCACCATGGAGGGCAGCTATTTAATGAAACGAGACGACGGCAGTCAATTTGAAGCGCCTATCGGCACCTTCGCTCTACTGCCCCCAGGCGCATTACACTGAGGACACTATGGCCACCTATGCGGTTGGGGATATTCAAGGTTGCTTTGAGCCCCTGCTCTATTTGCTTGAGCAAATTAGTTTTGACCCGGCTAAGGACAAGCTCTGGGTAGCCGGCGATTTAATTAATCGCGGCCCGCGCTCACTCGACACCCTGCGTTTTATAAAAAGCTTGGACCACTGCACCGAAGTGGTACTGGGCAATCACGACCTCAGTTTTCTCGCCTATGCCCACGGCTTTCAGCCCCCGCGCGATGGCGACACGATTGAAGAAATTTTACGCGCTGACGACTGCGATGAGCTGGTTTACTGGCTGCGCCAACAAAAGCTGATCCACCACGACCCAGAGCTGGGCTACGCCATGGTGCACGCGGGCATCCCGCCACAGTGGACACTGCAAAAAGCCCTGCGCCGGGCCGCCGAGGTAGAAGCGGTACTGCAAGACGACGATGCCTACAGCGATTTTTTACTGCATATGTTTGGCAGTGAACCGCGTCGCTGGCGCAAGGGCCTTAAGGGCAACGACCGCCTGCGCCTGATCACCAACTACTTTACCCGTATGCGTTTTGTGGACGAAGACGGCACCTTAGAGTTTCAAGCCAAATCCGGCCCCGAGTCGGCGCCCAAGGGTTTTAAGCCCTGGTATAAATTTAAAAAGCGTAAAACCTGTGACGATAAAATCATATTCGGCCACTGGGCTGCACTGCAAGGCTTTGCCGATGCCGACAATGTTTTCCCACTGGATACCGGCTGTGTCTGGGGCGGCGAGCTGACCGTAATGTGTTTGGAAGATGGGCAGTTTTACAGCTGCAGCTGTAAAAAAAGCTAAGCTGCCCCGCTTCAGAGCTAACATCGATATGCACAGGGCCAAGCGCCCAATTAACTGGCCACCGACAACACCGCCGGCACACGCTCGGCCGGGTAGCTCGGTCGGCCTACAGAATAATAGGCAAAACCTTCGGCAGCCAGGGTTTTGGGCTCGTACAGATTGCGCCCATCGACAATGACCGGCTCATTTAGCTGGCAGGCCATATGGCTAAAATCTGGCGACCAAAAGTTTTTCCACTCGGTACAAATCACCAGAGCGTCGGCGTTTTTAAGAGCCATTTCTTTGGTGCCAGCCAGCAGCAGACCTTCGCGCTCGCCAAAAATTCGCTGGCATTCCTCCATCGCCTGGGGGTCGTAAGCCTGCACTTTAGCGCCGGCTTGCCACAGTGCGTTTAGCAATTCAATCGAGGGGGCTTCGCGCATATCGTCGGTGCGGGGTTTAAACGCTAGACCCCAAACCGCGATGGTTTTACCGGCCAGCTTGCCATCAAAGTGGCCAGACACAGCCTCAAACAGCCAGTTTTTTTGCTGCGCATTAATGTCTTCAACCGCGTTAAGCAAGCTCGACTGGCGACCAAAACTGGCGGCGGTAGCGGCCAGGGCTTTTACATCTTTAGGGAAGCAAGAGCCGCCGTAGCCGCAGCCGGGGTAAATAAAGTGATAACCAATACGCGGGTCAGAACCGATACCCTGGCGCACCTGCTCAATATCCGCCCCCACCAGTTCGGCAATGCTCGCCATCTCGTTCATAAAACTGATTTTGGTGGCGAGCATGGCATTGGCGGCGTATTTGGTCAGTTCGGCCGAGCGTACATCCATCACCATGACCCGATCGTGGTTGCGGTTAAAGGCGCTGTAAAGGCGACGCATTTGTTCGGCACTGCTCTCGCGCTCGGTGCCAATCACAATGCGATCGGGCTTCATAAAATCGTTGATGGCCGCGCCTTCTTTTAAAAACTCGGGGTTGGAGACCACATCAAAATCTAGTTTGATGTCTCGGTAGGCCAGCTCTTCGGCCACCGCTTGTTGCACCTGGCTGCCGGTGCCCACTGGCACGGTGGATTTATTGACGATAATGGCGGGCTTTTGCAGATAGCGACCAATCGAGCGTGCCACGGATAAAACATGGCGCACATCAGCGGAGCCGTCTTCGTCAGGCGGGGTGCCCACAGCAATAAAGATAACTTCGCCGTGCTCGACACCCGTTTGGGCACAGCCACTAAAGCTCAGGGTATTATCGGCCAGGCCCTGTTTTAAATACTCGTCCAGGCCGGGCTCATAGATGGGGTTGAAGCCCTGGTTCAACGCCTCAACTCGGGCCTTATCGATATCCACACACAATACATCGTGGCCGGCCTGAGCCAAGCAAGCGCTGCTGACCAAACCCACATAACCGCTACCAAATACACTGATCTTCATTGATGCCACCCTTCCCTTGGGCCCAATAGGCCCGCTCATAACAGGAAATAGTGTGGAGCTTGCTTATGTCAGATTGTTTGCAGTTAGGTGACAGCTAGATGGCAGCCTAGTCAAAGCCATTGGGGTTTTGGGATTGCCAGCGCCAGGTGTCGGCCATCATCCGTCCCAGCCCCAGCTTGGCCTTCCAGCCAAGTTCACGCTCGGCCTTGCTGGCATCGGCGTAGCAGGCGGCCACATCGCCTGGGCGGCGGGGCACTATTTTGTAGGGTACTGGGGTGGCGCTGGCCAGGGCAAAGGCATCCAGTATTTGCAGCACCGAATAACCCTGGCCGGTACCCAGGTTAAAGGTGTGGCAAGCGGGGTCTTGTTGCAGTAAAAAACTCAGGGCCGCCACATGGCCCATGGCCAGATCAACCACATGGATATAGTCGCGCACGCCGGTGCCGTCGATGGTGTCGTAATCATTGCCAAACACCTGTAGCCGCTCCAGCTTGCCCACCGCCACCTGGGCCACATAGGGCAGCAGATTATTGGGAATGCCATTGGGGTCTTCGCCGATACGACCGGATTCGTGGGCGCCCACCGGATTAAAATAGCGCAGCAGGCAGCAGCGCCAGTTGCTATCGGGGGCGGCACACAGATCGCGCATAATATTCTCTACCATTAGCTTGCTGGCACCGTAGGGGTTGGTGGTGCTGGTGGGCGCAGATTCGTCAATGGGCAGCTGCTCGGGGTCGCCGTAGACTGTGGCAGAAGAGCTAAAAATAAGGTGCTCAACCCCCTGCGCCTGCATCACCTCAGCCAGCACCATGGTGCCGGCCACATTGTTTTGGTAATAACGCAGGGGCTGGGCGACAGATTCACCCACCGCTTTTAAGCCGGCAAAGTGAATAACCGCTTTAATATCGTGGTGTTTAAAAACACCCTCCAGGGCCTCGCGGTCGAGAATATCCACCGGGTAATGGCTGATACTTTGATCACACAGCTCGGCCACCCGCAGCAAAGACTCGGGTTTACTGTTGCTAAAGTTATCGACGATGATGGGATTAAAGCCAGCCGCCACCAGCTCAATCACTGTGTGGCTACCGATATAGCCGGCACCGCCTGTTACCAGAATATCCATTTTCTACACCCTAATACGCCTTGTGAAAGGCCGAATTATGGCATAGAAAAGCCACCAGAGGGGGCGGTAACAAGCAGCAGGCCTCCGAGCTGTGCACTTCTGGCTAGAGTAGCGCTTGGCGACGACTGGGCCCGAGCCCCAATAGGGCACTGACCTTATCGAGCAAGTCTTGGTTATCGAAGGGCTTAGAGAGGATGTCATCAGCGCCAAACTCCAGCGCCTTTTGCATGCCATCGGGGGTTTCTGCCGACACCACCAGGACCCTGACGTTTTTGTATTTAGGCTGATCACGCATCAGCTTCAATACCTCATAGCCGTCCATACCTGGCATTTTGATATCCAGGGTGATCAAAGTAGGATGGTATTGGGCCAGCATCAGTCCGGCGGCAAAACCATCGGCGGCCACTTCAACCTCATAGCCTCCCCGGCGCAGTACCCGGCGCATGGCCGAAGCCATCTCCAACTGGTCTTCCACCACCAATACCTTGGGCTCGGCATCGGCCGGGCGCAGCTCATCCGGCACCGGCATGGCATTGGTTTCAAGGAAATTGAGAAAATCTTCAACGCGGATACGGTGATCGCCTCGACCGGGCAATTTATAAGCTTCAAGTCGACCGCGCTCAATCCAACGAATAACGGTACGGAAATTGACGCCACAGTACTTGGCAGCCTCGCCGGTTGTCAGGACCTGGGGTTTTTCCATTAATTGTCGCTCATTGATCTGCCGTTCGTTGATCTATAGTTGTGCTTGTGCGCCTATTCTACTGCATAAACTGGTAATTCGGCTAAATCCGTCTTAGAACGGCGCTTAAAAACGAATTTAAGCACTCTACTCCCTAAACTCTCAGACTAGTTTAAATACCTTCCTGTCTGAAATGACTTTTTAGACTAATTCTTGTGAAATTGATACCGAAATATACTAAATGTCAGGTTTGACAGGTTGGGGAGGTTAGGTCAATAATAGGAGCATAGTTTGCTGCGTAAACAAATGCAGCCCAGTGCCTCTGCCGAGCACTGTACGAATGACCGCTGCGCAGATCCCTGCCAGCAATCAACGGACACCCTAAGACCCTTAGCCCCCAGCAGTACCGGGGGCGCTTTTTACCCCTCAATAAAACAAACTATTGATTGAACAGGCCCGCTAATCTTATGCTTAGGCATTACGGAAATAAGATTTGGCACAAAAGGCATGGGCAATTCGATTCTATTTGTCGACGACAACCCGGTGAACCGGCAACTGCTGTATAGCATCCTAAGCCCCGAGTTCAGCCGATTACACCAAGCCACCGACGGCCACGAGTGCCTGGAAAAATTGCGTCAAACCCCCATCGACCTATTGCTGCTAGACCTCAATATGCCGGACCTATCGGGCTTTAATATTCTAGAACAGCTACCCAAACTTAAATTGGCAGCTGCCCCTACAGTGATTGTGGTTTCCGCCGATAAAGACCCCACTATTATCAGCCAGGCCCTCAAGGGCGGTGCGGCGGACTATGTCACCACCCCCTACCACCGAGAGGAGCTGCTGGCCCGGGTTAAAACCCACTTGGCCCTGCGCAGTCGAGAAATTCACCTGGAGCAACTGGTGGTACACCGTACCAAAGAGCTGAC
>JAOXRV010000006.1 GCA_025800435.1 Cellvibrionaceae bacterium
CCATACAGCGATGAGGAATATGCGGAATTACGGGCGAAAATATCAGCCGTCGCCAGTGGGCCAAGCCCGGCCAATACTCATTAGTGTTCAGGGCCGCCGCTGTCCTGGTATGCCTTGATCTGGTGGTTCAGAATGAGTTCAGCTATTTTATGTAAAGCCGCTAATCTGGCGGCTTTTCGGTTAGAATTGGCAATTTTTGATTATAAAATACCCGGCCTGAGAAAATTCACGATAACTTCCTTGACCCCATTGGCGCGGCTTTGGTATAAATCGCTATTCGTTCGCCCCATGGGGGCTGCAAACAACAAAAAGGATTACAGAGCTTAAGACCTAGGTTCTACCTCCTAACAGACCGAGTAACGTAAGAGGGGTTATTGTGAACAAATCTGAACTAATTGAAGCCATCGCCGCATCCGCTGACATTCCTAAGGCCGCCGCCGGCCGCGCTTTGGATGCCATGGTTGATTCAGTGACTGGCGCGCTGAAGGAAGGCGACCAGGTAGTGCTGGTAGGCTTTGGTACTTTCTCTGTGAAGGATCGCGCTGCTCGCACCGGCCGCAACCCACAGACTGGCCAGCCAATCGAAATTGCCGCGGCTAAGATTCCAAGCTTTAAAGCGGGTAAAGCCCTGAAAGACGCTGTAAACTAAGTGTCGACCAGAGCCAGTAAATAATCTTTTAACCCAAGTAACAGCGCTGCACTGGCGGCGCACAGCAAGAGCACAGCATTGGTTTAACAAGATTTAAAAAAGGGCGCGCTTATTCAGTGCGCCTTTTTTATTGAGCGAATACCAGCGTATTTGCCGGGCCTTAAGGCCGCATAACTACAGCCGCATAACTACATTAAGTAAGAGATCGAATTTGATCTAAAAAGGTTTACCTATGATCCAGAGTTTCCGCGATAGATTGCAAGGCATATTTGCTGTTGGCCTGGTCGTTCTTATTTCAATTCCATTTGTATTGTTCGGGGTGGAGTCGCTGTTTGCACCCAGTAATACCGGTGGTCAAGTGGCCGAGGTAAACGGTGAAAAAATTACCGAGCTGGAACTCAATCGCGCTGTTCAGCTGCGCCGCCAGCAAATTATTGGCCGCCTGGGCGATCAGGTTCCCGAACAACTGATTAGCGCCGAGGCGTTGCGCCAGCCTGTACTAGACCAGTTGATTCTGCAAAAGGCAGAAGTGCAAGAGGGCAAGTCCAGTCGGCTCGCGGTTGACAAGGCTACCCTGGATAAAATTCTAACAGAGCAAGTTGCCTTCCAGCAGGATGGACAGTTTTCTCCCCAGCTTTATCGCTCTATGTTGGCCCAGTTGAACTATACCCCCAGTAGCTACAAGCAGGTCTTGACCGATGAGCTAATTGGCGATCAGTTGCGCGCCGGTATTGGTTTAAGCAGTTTTAGCACCGAAGGTGAAGTGGTTGATACTTTACTGCGCGCTGGCCAAACACGTGATTTCTACTATGTGACCCTGGGGCGCGATAGCTTTAGCGAAGGGGCGGCTCCCACGGCCGAGCAGGTTCAGGCCCACTACGACGCCAAGCAGGCCCAGTATATGGGTCCGGAGAAGGTTAAAGTGGAGTACATCAACCTGGATGCGAAAGCACTGGCCAGTGCCGATGATGTCAGTGAAGATGAAGCCCTGGCTCAGTACCAGCAAGATATCAAGGTGTTTGAAGGTACAGAGCGCCGCCGTATTGCCCATATTTTGGTTGAAGACCTGGGCGACGGCGCCGATGCGGACAAGGTGTCAAGCATTGCCCAGCGCCTGGGGGCAGGCGATGATTTTGCCGCTGTCGCCAAAGAGCTGAGCGAAGACATCGCCACCGCTGACAGCGGCGGTGACTTGGGCTTTAGCAGTGGCGACAGCTTCCCCGCAGCGGTGGAAGAGGCGATCAAAACCATGAGCGTTGGCGCAGTTTCCGAGGCAGTGGTGTCCGAATACGGTACCCATTTTGTCAAATTGCTGGAACTAGATAAGCCCGAGCCGCCGAGCTTTGCCGAAAGCAAGGCAGAGATCGTCAACAAACTGGTGGATCAAAAAGGCCTACAGCGCTTTGATGAGCTGGTGCTAGAGCTCGAAGAGCTGGCCTATAACGCCGATGACCTATCGGTGGTTGCCGAGCCCCTGGGCTTAACGCTGCAGAGCAGCGACTGGCTGGCCCGTGGCCAGGCTCAGGGCGTGTTGGCGAACAGTAAAGTAATGGCGGCTATCTTCTCCGATGAAGTGCTTAAAGAGCGTGCCAGCAGTGAGCCGATTGAGCTGGGCGATGCCCAACAGGTGGTGGTTCGGGTAACTGACTATCAGGCGCCGGCGGTAAAACCCCTGGCCGAAGTTGAACCTCAGATTGTTGCCAGTCTGACCGCTAAAACCATCGTCGAGCGCCAGCAGCAGGCCGCCGCCAAGCTGCAACAGGCGGCCGAGCAAGGTGCTAGCTTAGAAGACTTGGCCAAGGTTGATAGCTACCCCTGGGAAGTGGTGATCCAATCGCGCCGCGATAACTTCCAGGTAGATCGACAGCTGCTTGAATCGGTATTTAGCCAGCGCAGTAAAACCCTACCGGCCATGAACACCGTGGCGCTGGCCAATGGTGACTTGGTTTTGGTACAGCTCAATAAAATCAGCGAGTTGGACCCAGCCTCGATTGCGGCAGGGGAAAAGGCTCCGGTGGCCAAGCAATTAGAGCAACAGCAGGCGATGGCCCAATACGGCGCGTTTCAGGCGCAGTTGAAGGCGGAAATGGATTCTCAGGTCTTTTAAGCTTTTAAGCTACTGCCTTAAAATCATCCTCCAAGATGACTTTAAGGCCCCCCTCGCTGCGCGGCGGCTCAGAAGTGTGATTCTGTTTGCCGCTTCGCTCGCGCTTCGAAACCCTGTTGAGATTACCCCTGCTTTCGTTCTTTAAAGGCGCGGATAACGTCGTTGAAGTTGTTGGCCAGGGAGTGCATTTTGTCGACCATGGCGTTGTGCTGGCGAGTGCTGAGGCGTTTGCAGGATAGGTATTTATCCACTTCAGCCATATATTGTTTGACCTGTTTCTTAGCTTTAACCATTTCTGGGGTTACTGCCGTATCTGGGTTGGGCAGGCTGGGGGCCGCGGGCTCGGCACAGCTGGCAAAGCTGCTTTGGCTTGCGAAAACGGCGGCGGTTATCACTATTGTTTTGCTTAAGTGCTTCATTGGAGCCTCTCTTACTTCAGTTTGTACTTCAGTTCGGCGAGTATTGCTGAGCATCCTTGCCTTGATGATTAATGTTATTCACATCCAAAAAATAGCACTTAAGTATTAGATGGCCAGTTTGCAGAGGTAATTATTGATAGACGGTAGATTTTTTTTAACACACTGTTTTAAAAGGAAAAATCCCGACGATCAATTGTCGGCTCAGCGTTTTAGCAGCTGGTTTTTAATAAACAGTCGGTATTTTGGCGCCAGTTTGCGGGTCTGCTTAGGGTCTAGGGATTCGGCCTCTCGGAAGTGGTTGGCGGCCAGGTCTTGTTGGCCCAATTCGTAGTGGCATTGACCCATGCGGGTGTGAATAAAGGCCAATTGGCCAGAGGGGCAGTGTAGGGCTGAGTTGAGGGCTTCTAGTGCCTGGGCGTAGTTAGCCAGCTTGTAATAGCTGTCACCGATGGCCGTTAGCACCCAGGCGGCCTGGGGATATTGCACTTGGGGTTTGGGCAATTTTAGCCAGGCCTGGTAAAACAGCCGCAGGCTTTCGTCGTACTGCTGCTGGTCATAGAGCTGATAGCCCTGTTGGCATAAGTCTTCTACGGCGGCTTGGCTTGCTTGGTCGAGTTCCATGGTGCTGCGGTGTTATCTAATCATTTTTTAGACAGCGCACAGAGTTTTGGCTCAATGGCGCTGCCCGATGGCTTAAGGTACCATACTCCTATGAAGTTTCTACCCCCAACCCTAATGAATTGGCCCACCCAGGACGTATTTTTTATCTCGATCTGCGTTTTGCTGGCGCTTATTATTTGGCTGTCCTTAGCCTGGCGCGCTGGGCAGCGCCGATCGCGCGCGCAGCTGGCGGACACCGTGCTTGGTTTTGAGCAGCAGCGAGAGCAAGATCTGGCGCGCTTGGATGAAAGGCAACTGCAACTGACCGAACTAGAGCGCGAGGCCAGCGATTTGCTCAATCACAAGCTGCAGCTTGAGCAACAGCGGCAGCAAAGCCAGCTACAGTTGGTTAAACTTGAGCAGCAGCTTCAGTTTAGTCAGCAGCAATTGCAAACCTTGGCGGAAAAAGAACAGCGTCTTTCCAGTTTACAGGCCGAGTTGTCGAGTGCCGAGACTAAGCTTGAGGAGCAAAAAGAGCATCACGAGGCCCAGCTGCAATTTATTGAGCACAATAAACAGCAAATGCTGATGCAGTTTGAGGTGTTATCGCGCAAAGTGTACGAGCAGCAAGCCAAGCGCTTTAACGATGAGAGCAACCAAACTCTTCAGCAGCTTTTAAACCCCCTTAAAACCCAACTCACCGACTTTAAAGCCAAGGTAGAGGCCAGCCACGAAAAAGAGAGCGCCGAGCGCAATATGCTGGCCGGTAAAATTTCTGAGCTGCAAAAGCAAACCCAGCAAATTGGCAATGATGCGGTTAACCTTGCCAAGGCCCTCAAGGGCGAGTCCAAAACCCAGGGCAATTGGGGCGAGGTGGTGCTGGAGCGCTTGCTCGAAGAATCGGGCCTGCAAAAAGGCCGGGAGTACGATACCCAGGTATCCCTAGAGAGCGCCGACGGCGATAAGCGCTATCCCGATGTGATTATTCGCCTGCCCCAGGAAAAAGATATTGTGGTCGACGCCAAAGTCTCCCTGCTCGATTACGAAGCCCACTGCAGCAGCGATGACGAAGACGAAAAGGCTGCTGCACTCAAGCGCCATGTGCAGTCCATTCGTACCCATATTGCCGGCCTTAGCTTAAAAGAATACGAGCGCTTGGAAGGTATTCGCAGCCTTGATTTTGTATTTTTGTTTATCCCGGTTGAGGCCGCTTTTATGGCCGCCATTCAGGCTGACGGCCGTCTGTTCCAAGATGCCTACAACAAACATATTGTGCTGGTTAGTCCCACTACCTTACTGGCTTCACTGCGCACCGTGGAAAACCTCTGGCGCCATGAAAAACAGCATAAAAACGCGCAGAAGATCGCCGATCAGGCCGGTGGCCTCTACGATCAGTTTATGTTGATGCTGCAGTCGCTGGAAGATTTGGGTAAACAGCTGGATAAAACCCAGGCCGCCTACGACACCACTCGCAAACGTCTCGCCACTGGGCGTGGGAATTTGCTTAAGCGCACCCAGGATATTCAAAAACTCGGCGCCAAGACTAAAAAAGCCTTACCAGAATCCTACCAGGCCGAGCTGGAGGCAGCCGAGGGCTTAGAGGATCATCAAGCCGAGGCCGAGCCGCCCAGCCTCAGTTTGGTTAGCGAAAAGCCCGAGGATGATAATGCCGGGGATAATAAAGCGGCAGACCATAACGCCAAGGATAAAAAAGACGGCAACGAGCAGGTGGCAAAAGATTAATGTGGCAGTCCCTGCAATTTGCCTTGGGTGTTACCAGCCCGGTATTTGTATTGATCTTTCTGGGCTATGGTCTCAAACGCTGGGGCTGGGTGAGTGCACAATTTGTGGGTGAGGCCTCGGCTTTAATCTTTAAGCTGTTTTTACCCTGCCTTTTATTTTTTACCATTATTAAGCTCGATCTTGTTCAGCTGTTTCAGCCCCGCTTGCTGGGTTTGATGCTGTTGATTACCTTATTCGCCTATCTCTTGTTGGAGTGGTTTTCAGCCCGTATAAATAGCTTAAATAACTGCCGGGGGGAGTTTTGCCAGGCTGGTTTTCGCAGCAATTTGGCGTTTATGGGCCTGGCGTTTTGCGCTGGTGCCTACCCCGATCAGGGTCTGGCTAAAGCCTCGGTATTGGTGGCAGTGCTGACGATTTTTTACAATATTCTCTCGGTTATTACCCTGGAGCGCCATCTGCGCAAGGGGCGGGGCGCTGGGCTTAAATCTATTTTCTTGGGTATTGCTAAAAACCCCTTAATTATCAGTATCAGCCTGGCCCTTATGCTCAATGTATTGCAGTGGCAGCCGCCGCTGGTG